>DATIPL010000071.1:0-5428 GCA_035471965.1 Gammaproteobacteria bacterium | reverse complement strand
GAAGAGATGAACATAGCAGTGCTGTTCATCACCCACGACATGGGCGTGGTCGCTCAGGTGGCGAATCGGGTCGCGGTCATGCGCAGGGGCCGGGTGGTGGAGTGCGACGCGGTCGAGGCCGTTTTCGAAAGACCGTCGGAGGCTTATACGCGCAGTCTATTGAACTCAATTCCGCGACTGGGATCGATGAGCGGCAAACCGGGACCGAAAAAATTTCCTGAAAGCAGCGCGTCGGTTTGAAGGGGATTGACATCGATGCCTTCAGCACCAGGCGGGACATCGAACGGCGACAAAGAGGTTCTGCTCGACGTCCGTAATCTCACCGTCCGCTACGACGTGGGCAAGGCGATGCTCGGGCGGCCAAGGGGCCGTATACACGCGGTGGAAAATGCAAGCTTTCAGATCCGCGCTGGAGAGACCCTCGCGCTGGTCGGCGAAAGCGGATGCGGAAAGTCCACCATAGGCAAGGCACTGCTGGGTTTGACCAGGGCATTGCGCGGTGAAGTGCTGTTTGAAGGCAAGCGGATCAGCGGGCTGGGGCGCGCTTCGATGAAGCCGGTGCGAAAAAACCTGCAGATGATCTTCCAGGACGCGTTCGCCTCGCTCAATCCGCGCATGCGGGTGGGCGACGCCATCGGCGAGCCGATGATCATCCACCGCATCGAGCGAGGTGACGCTCTGAGCATGCGCGTGCATGCGCTTATGGACCGGGTCGGTCTGGAATCCGCGCATCTGAGACGCTATCCGCACCAGCTTTCCGGCGGCCAGCGCCAGCGCGTTTGCATCGCCCGCGCGATCGCGCTTAATCCCAGGCTCGTTATCGCCGACGAAGCGGTTTCGGCGCTTGACGTGACAATCAAGTCGAGGATCATCAATTTGCTCTTGGATCTTCAGAGGGAAATGGGACTTGCCTATCTCTTCATCTCCCATGACATGGCGGTGGTGGAGCGCATCAGTCACCGGGTGGCGGTCATGTATCTCGGGCGCATCGTCGAGATCGGCTCGCGGCAGCAGGTTTTCGAGCGGCCAGCGCACGAATATACGCGCAAGCTGCTCGACGCCGTGCCGGTGCCGGATCCCAAGGCGAGGCGATCGTTGACCCACCTGGAAACCGAAGAGCTTCCGAGCCCGGTGCGCCCGCCCGGCTACGAGCCCCAGCCGGCGCGCTATGAGGAAGTGTCGCCGGGCCACCTGGTGGCGGTCAACGACTCTGGCTGATGCCGCGCGGCGCAGCACTGATCTCGGGCGCGGAAAAGTGTAGGGTGATCCGGGCAGTCAATAGTCGCCGGAGTCCGCCATGCCCAGTGTCGAAATCGTCGAGGTCGGTCCGCGGGACGGCGTTCAGTCCGTGCCGACCTTCATCCCAACGGAGGAAAAGCTCAGGCTCATAAACGGTCTGCTGGACGCAGGGGTAAAGCGCCTGGAGATCGGCTCTTTCGTCAGCCCCAAGGCGATTCCGCAGATGCAGGATATTGCCGAGATCATCTCCCGCCTCGGCACAAGGGAAGGCGTGCGGCCGATGACGCTGGTGCCCAATCTGAAGGGCGCGAAGCTCGCCGTGGCCGCCGGGATGAAGGAGATCATCTTCGTCATATCCATGACGGAGTCTCACAATCAGAGCAACGTGCGCCGCTCAGTGGCGCAGTCCATCGAAGAGCTGAGAGCCCTGCTGGAAGAGGTGGATGCTGCGGGCCGGCTTCGCATGCGCGTCGATCTTTCCTGCGCCTTCCATTGCCCTTTCGAGGGCCGCGTTCACGAATCCGCTGTCGTCGGCCACCTGAAAAATATCGTTGCCATTCGCAAGGGAATGGAGATCGGCCTTTGCGACACCACCGGCTTCGCGATTTCGAGCCACGTGCGCGAACTTTTTGCGCGCTGCATTCGCGAGTTCGGCGATCAGGCAAGCTGGGCGTTTCATTGCCACGACACAGCCGGCTTCGCGCTGGCCAATGTGCTCGCCGCCTACGAAGCGGGCGTGCGCACTTTCGACGCCTCGGTGGCCGGGCTGGGCGGCTGCCCGTTCGCACCCGGTGCCACCGGCAACGTGGCCACGGAAGACGTCATCTATTTGTTTCACCGCATGGGTGTCGACACCGGGATCGATTTGGATCGATTTCTCGATGCCTGCGCCATCGCCACCGGTATACCGGACGGTGTGACCGGCGGGCACGTGCTGCATATACCCAGGGCCCGGGTCATCTCCAGTCTCGCCGGCGGGTGATATTCGCGTGCGTCGGAACGCGAGCGAGTTGATAAGTGATTGAGCCGATTCCGCTTCCGGCCGATAACGTCGTCGGCTTTCGCATCGACGGTAAGATAGATGCCGACGACATTTCGCGTATCGCGGATGTCATCGAGGCGCGCCTCGAGCGGTACCCGAAGCTTCGGGTTTACGCCGAGGTGGACCGCGTTTCGGGCGTGTCAGTTGCGGCGTTCGTCAAGGACATCACCTTCTCGCTGCGTCACTTGAAGGACATCGAGCGCGAGGCCATCGTTTCCGACACCGCCTGGCTGAAAAAGCTCGCTGGTATCGGCGATCGGATGTTGCCCAGTATCGAGGTGCGTCACTTCTCCAAAACCGAGAAAGACCGGGCGCTCGAGTGGATTATCGACCCGAGCTGAGCTGCGGCAAGTCGTGGAGGGCGTTTCCGCGCGCCGCTGAATTCAGTCGATCTTTTCCAGCTCGTAGAGCACGACGTCGGCGTTACGCTTGATGAACAGTCCGCCCCCGGCGTTGATGAAGTGCTTTTTGAGGCGCTTGCGATACCATCGGCCGCTGCGGAGATATCCCGTTCCGTCGGTGAGTTCCTGGTCGCAGTTTTCCTCCCAGTCTTCCCGGGTCAGCACCGCAAACAGCAACGCGCCACGACAGAGCGCGGCGAGGCGCCGTATGGCGGCGTCGGCGCTGCGCGCAGGCAGATATTGAATCACGTCCTGGCAAATGACCAGGTCGAAGGCGCGGTCGGATTCGAAGCTGTCCACCGATCCTTTTTTCCAGCCGAAGCGCTCGCACAGGTAGTCGCTTCGCTCGACGCCGGTGTAGGTGGCTCGGGGAAAATGCCGTTTGAGCTCGGGCTTCCAGCTGCCCATGCCGCAACCCATGTCCAGCACACGCCGGATCGTCAGGTCCATGTACTTCAGATATCCGCAGACAAAATCGGCGAGGGCGCGGGTCTCCTCCGGCGCCGCGACCCGGGTACGCGGGTCCTCGTAATAGCGCCGGTAGTAAGCTTCGTCGAAGTGCTTGGCGTCGATCACTGCCTGTAATCCGGGCTCGGGAAGTAATGCCTGCCGGCATTTAATCAGGGAACGGCGAGGGCAGTCACGCCCGAAAGCGGCATATCTAGCGGCGCGTTGACAGCCATCGGTCCGCGCGGGTGCAATAGACGCAGGCGTTCCTCCGATTTCAGACGGTATTGTTCATCCATGGGCGAGACAGCACGTATCGGCTTCGTCAGTCTCGGCTGCCCCAAGGCGCTGGTGGACTCCGAGCGCATCCTCACTCAGCTCAAGCTGGAAGGTTACGACGTGGTCGGCACTTACGAAGACGCCGATCTGGTGGTGGTGAATACCTGCGGATTCATCGATGACGCCATAGAGGAGTCTTTGGACGCCATCGGAGAGGCCATGGCCGAGAACGGTAAGGTCATTGTCACCGGATGCCTGGGCGTCAAGTCGGAGATGATTCGCAGCGCTCATCCCGGCGTGCTCGCTGTCACCGGACCGCAGCAATACGAAGAAGTGGTGGACGCCGTTCACGCTCAACTGCCTCCCCGGCACGAGCCCTTTCTCGACCTGGTTCCGCCCCAGGGAATCCGGCTCACTCCGCGGCATTACGCCTACCTCAAGATTTCCGAAGGCTGCAATCACGATTGCAGCTTCTGCGTCATTCCGGCCATGCGTGGCCGGCTGAAAAGCCGGCGGGCGATGGACGTGCTGTCCGAGGCCGATCGCCTGGTGGCTGCCGGCGTCAAGGAGCTTCTGGTCATCTCCCAGGATACCAGCGCTTACGGCGTGGATTTGCGCTACGCCAGCGACCTTTGGCACGGCAACGTAGTGCGCGCGCGCATACGCGATCTCGCCGCCGCGCTCGGAAGGCTGGGCGCGTGGGTACGGTTGCACTATGTCTACCCTTATCCTCACGTGGACGAAATCGTGCCGCTCATGGCCCAAGGCCTGGTGCTGCCGTACCTGGACGTGCCGTTTCAGCACGCCAGTCCACGCATTCTCAAGCGCATGAAGCGACCGGCGGGCGCCGAGGACAACCTCCAGCGCATATCGGCCTGGCGCGAGACCTGCCCCGAGATCACCATTCGAAGCACCTTCATCGTCGGATTCCCGGGTGAGACCGACGCCGATTTCGAGATCCTGCTGGATTTTCTTCGGGCGGCGCGCATCGATCGCGCCGGCTGCTTCAAATATTCGCCGGTTAAGGGGGCCGCGGCCAACGCGCTTTCCGACCCCGTTCCCGAGCCAGTCAAGCAACAGCGTTATGCGCGCTTCATGCAGATCCAGGCCGAAATCAGCGCGGCGCGACTGGCGGAAAAGGTGGGTCGCAGGATCCGGGTACTGGTCGACTCCCTGGAGGACCGTTACGCCATCGCCCGAAGCAGCGCCGACGCCCCCGATATCGACGGCCTGGTATACGTCGAACGCGCTGCCGAAGTCGTTCCCGGAGAGTTCGCCGAGGTGATGGTGGAGCGCTCCGACACCCACGACCTTTACGCCCGGCCAGTCTGAGGCCGGCTGCAGAGTGTCGTAATTTCGAATCTCTCCGCCGCGTGCGGGCTCGAAATCACGGGCACTTGTAGCAATATGCCGCATCTCGAATCCGCGCCCTGATGGCGGGAGCCGGCCCCAATGTCACAGCGAAAAGTCAGAGACGTGATCGTGCGCAAAGAAGTCGTACAGCTTCCCGCCGAGGCCAGCGTGCGCAGCGCGAGCCGGCTTATGGCAGAGCAGGGAATCGGCGCAGTTCTGGTCATGAAGGGCGAACGGATCCAGGGAATTTTCAGCGAGCGCGACGCCCTCAAGCGGGTGCTCGCAGAAAACCTGAACCCCGATACCACCACGCTGGAAGACGTCATGACCCGGGAAATGGTGACTCTGGACCCGGACGCATTTGCCGTGGACGCCCTTCGCCTCATGAGCCAGGTGGGAATTCGTCACCTGCCGATCGTCGAGCAGGAGAAGGTGGTCGGAATGATTTCGCTGCGTGACTTCATCGGCGCGGAATTTCAGCTCGCTGGAAAAGGCTGCTGAAGCATCCCTAGTTTCAACCAGAGTTTCTATCGCAGAGCCGGCCGCCGCCGTCGCTTCGCTTGAGACCGTCGAGACGTGAGCCAGCTGAGCGGCGCGTTTTTCGCTCTGAAACCCGGGATAATCGAAGGAGAGATGTTTAGGGGAGTCCTCAATTAACCCGTTTTAG
>DATIPL010000070.1:0-2993 GCA_035471965.1 Gammaproteobacteria bacterium | reverse complement strand
AAACCCGGAGAAAAAGTTCCATCCGTAACCCTCGCCCACATGACGCCCGACGGTCCCAAGCCGATAACGACTGACGATTTGTTCAAAGGCAAAAAAGTCGTTCTTTTTGCTCTCCCCGGGGCTTTCACGCCGACCTGTTCGGCCTCTCACCTTCCCGGCTTCGTGGTGAATGCAGATAAAATCAAGGCCAAGGGCGTAGACGAGGTCGTTTGCCTCTCGGTGAACGACGCCTTCGTCATGGATGCCTGGGGGAAAATGCAGAATGCCGAGGAGATCCACATGGTGGCGGATGGGAACGCGGATTTCGCCAGGGCTGTCGGTCTGGAGCTGGATTTGACCGCGCGCGGAATGGGCGTTCGGCTCCAGCGTTTCGCCATGATCGTGGAAGACGGGGTAGTAAAGCGCATCAACATCGAAGCGCCCGGCAAGTTCGAAGTATCGAGTGCGGAAAAAATGATGGAGCTGCTTTAAGCGGATCCGTATCCGTACACCACTGCCCGCTCGGGGCTTTCAAAGCTTTCGGCTCGCGGCTTCGCCTTGGGTGACCCGCGCACGCTGCAGTTGAGCCGACGCCGATCGGCGGAGCGAACCGATGAAATCAATCAGCGAGAATCTGGAAATGGATCCTGACTGGGATACCCCACTCAGGCTCACTTTGACTCCCGCAGCGGTGATCGACACGATTTTCGTGACGGCCGACAGTGTTCATACCGGCGATCAGTCTTGCGTCGACCAGTCACTCGTGGTCATGGAGACCACCGCAATAGACGACCAGAGCGAAAACTATTGCCGCTTCGTCGAGCAGGAGTACATGGAAGAGGAAGATACGGAAGTCACCTGGCACGACTGGGCGGTGGAGATCCGAATAGACAACGTCATGATTGTCGGTCACTGGCGCGCGACCGTGAGGGGCAGTCCCTCCGACTGGGAGTGGTGCGCCGTGGAAGCGGAAAAAGCGTTCGCCACCGCGTGCGTGCTGGTCGGAAAGCGCGTCCGGCGCGGTATCGTCGTAGATCCACCGAGCGCGGCACCTCGCCCTTCGCGGACACATCATTGACTTTCGATGGATTCGAAATCCGGCCGTTTGGCCGGATTCCGGGTCAACGTGCCGGTATCTTATCCATCAACGTAAAGGTTGCCTTCATCTTGCAGACGCAAGGCGGTCGGCGGCGCGGGTGGTTTCCGGAAGGCGATAGCGGGTCACGCATTTCATGACCAGGTCGACGGCCGTCGCCAGGCTTACCCGATGCCCGATGGAGACATAGACCGGCCTCACGTCTCTGCGCGTTCTCAGAACGGCGCCGATGGTCTCGTCGCCGTCCATCAAGGGGATCCAGCGGCCCCGGCTCCGCGGCACGCGGCCGTGGGTGCCGAGGAGTCGGGACTTGGCGACCCCGATGGAAGGAATGTCCGTCAACACGCCGAGGTGACACGCCAGTCCGAATCTGCGCGGATGAGCGTAGCCCTGGCCGTCGCAGAGAATGAGCTGCGGCAGCTCTTTCAGCCGATCCAACGCCGCAACAATGGCCGGAATCTCGCGGAAGGACAGGAGACCGGGAACGTAGGGAAACCGGGTGGGCAGCGTGGCGACGGTTTCGACTCTGGGTTCCAGGGACGGAAACGCGAGCACCGCTACGGCGGCGCGAGTGCGCTTCCCGCCATCTTCGAAGCCCACGTCCACGCCGGCCACGCTGCGTATTTTTCCGAGGCGGTCGCGGCCGCTGACACGTCCCCGCAACCGCTCCTGGATCGCTCTGGCTTCTGCAGGCGCGACGTCCCATGGGTGGGCATGGTGAAGCCTCACCGCGCAGTTTGCCTCGCGGAAGCGGAGCACAGTTCGCGATCAGCGCCTACAATCATGAGCAAGTCAATACGCCCGCCGGAATTTACCGCACTTTCGGCGGTCGAACGCAGGTAAGCGCCATTTTGTCGCTACAGAGTAAGGAATTTCACGTGCTGCCGAGCATCACTCGTCTGGCCCCGGGCGTGATCGCGGGCGTCATTTCGATTCTCTTTGTTTTTTCTCCCGCTCTCGCCACCCATGAGATTGATCATCGTTTCATCGTTTGGGGCGAAGTGCTCTCCACCGACGGCAAGCCACTCTCGGGAGAGACCATCTCCTTCACGGTGGAGAACGACTCGCCGATCGGCTCCGTGGTCACCGACGAACGAGGCCGCTATCGCGTGGTTCTGCACGTTCACGACGAGGACCTGGGAAAGGTCTTCGACATGACGGTGAAAGGCGTCAAAACGAAAGTGAGAATCGAGTTCGATCCCACGGATAAAGTGGCCGAACGGGGCAAGCGGGTGGATTTCACTGTCGACAAGTGAAGGACACGATCCCGCCCCGCGCGTTGCGCATTTGAACGCACCCTGATACGGAAGCGCGGTAGCGCGCGATGGGTTACAGCGGCGCCGGCCCTAGAGCACTTTACTCAGCTCTTCCTCCAGCTCCGGAAGCGCCTTGAACAGGTCGGCCACGAGGCCGTAGTCGGCCACCTGGAAGATCGGGGCCTCCTCGTCCTTGTTGATGGCGACGATGACCTTGCTGTCTTTCATGCCGGCGAGGTGCTGGATTGCCCCGGAGATCCCGATTGCCATGTACAGGTCCGGCGCGACCACTTTGCCGGTCTGGCCGACCTGGTAATCGTTGGGTACATAGCCTGCGTCCACGGCCGCCCGCGAGGCGCCGATTGCGGCATTAAGCTTGTCGGCGATACTTTCGAGGAGCTTGAAGTTTTCCCCGCTTTGCATTCCGCGTCCGCCGGAAATCACGATACGCGCAGAAGTGAGCTCCGGCCGCTCCGATCGGGTCAGGTCCTGGCCAACGAAGCTGGACAATCCGGGATCGTCTGCGGCGGACACTTCCTCGATCGACGCGCTGCCGCCTTCCGACTCCGCGGGATCGAAAGCCGTGGCGCGAACCGTGATGATCCTGATCGAATCCCGGGACTTGACCGTGGCGATGGCGTTGCCGGCGTAGATCGGACGCA
>DATIPL010000069.1:0-4386 GCA_035471965.1 Gammaproteobacteria bacterium | reverse complement strand
GACCAGCGTCAGGCAGAGCTCAATGACATCGTATTTCAGGAAAAGCTCGGCAGCATGTACGACAAGGCCGGGCGAATCTCCCGACTTGCTTCCCACGTTGCCATTGCAATGGGAGAGAACCCGGACTCCGTCAAGCTTGCGCGCCGGGCGGGCCAGCTCTGTAAATGCGACCTCCTCACCGAGATGGTTGGAGAATTTCCGGAGCTTCAAGGCCTCATGGGTGGAGAGTATGCGGCCAGGGGCGGCGAGGACCCTCGGGTGGCCAACGCAATTGCCGAGGTGTACAAGCCCAGATTCGCGGGCGACGCCATTCCCGCCAGCCCCATCGGGCGAGCCGTTGCCATCGCCGACAAGCTGGATACCCTGGCCGGGATTTTCGGCGTCGGACAAGGCCCCACCGGCGACAAGGATCCTTACGCCCTCCGGCGAACAGCATTGGGCGTCCTGCGTATCATCATCGAAGGAAAACTCTCCCTGGATCTCAAGCGTCTCATTCAGGAAGCGCTGAAAGGTTATAAGGACAAGTTCGAGGACGGCGCGATCACGGATCAGGTGTACGACTTCATGACCGAGCGACTGCGTGCTTATTTCACCGAACGCGGCGTGCCGGTCGAGGTGTTTCTGGCGGTTCAGGCCAGAAACCCCACGCGTCCGCTGGACTTCGCCAGGCGCGTGCAAGCGGTCACCGAGTTCCGCAAGCTACCGGAAGCCGACAGCCTGGCATCCGCGAACAAACGCATCAACAATATTCTCAAGCAGGCCGAAGATGCAATTCCGATGAAGGTGGACGACGGTCTGTTCACCGAAGACGCCGAGTGGAATCTCGCCGCCAAGCTGGTGGGCTTGAGCCCCAGAGTGAAAGAGATGCTGAAGAAAGGGGACTACACGAGCGCGATGAAAACCCTCGCCGGACTTCGAGAAAGCGTGGACGCCTTCTTCGATACCGTGAAGGTCATGGAGGACGACAAAAAAATCCGCTACAACCGTCTCGCGTTGCTTCACTCGATAAGTGAGCTGTTTTTGGAAACGGCGGACATCTCGAGATTGTCCTGACGAAATTGCATACCGAATTTCACAGCATGGCGGATTGCGAACAGTAGATGGTCAATGAGGACGCGCGGCGAAGCTCTGTTCCCCATCTGCCGTTTACCATCTACCATCTGCCCTCTACGAAATTGCTGTCGCTGATGTTCGATTTCAGAACCTCCTGATCTCATGAACCACGGCCAGGACCGCCGCCAACGCTTGCTTCCGTTAATTCCTGCATTGAGCGATCGGCCATGAACCACGACTCCTATCAGAACATGCTCGATGCCGTTCGGGCATTTCACCAGAAGCACGACTTCTGCAATACCGGCGGCGAAGATCTCACCTATCGCGTTGCCCTGATGAGCGAAGAGCTGGGAGAAATCTCCGCCTGCATAACCAAAGGCAAGCAGACGGGTCGCCTTGCCGAAGAGTGCGCGGATCTTTTCATCCTGCTCCTCGGAACAGCCATATCGGCGAACTTCGATCTGCGCCAGGCCTTCTGGGAGAAAATGTCAAAACTCGAGGCTCGAGGCGCAAAGCTGGTCGACGGGCGCATCCGGGTTTCGGAATTTCGGGATTGAGGCGCGCGACGGAGAGTGCGTGATTACAGCTCGTGTCTTGCATATCCAATCTCGGAATATGGCAGATAGTAGATGGTAGATGGGGACGGAGTTCACAGGCGGCCACCTCTTTCCCATCTGCCATCTACCTTCTACCATCTACGAACGGCGCTCAGATCGAGTAACCACAGATAAATTGACCCTAAACTGGGGCATCGATTCTATTTGCTCTAGGCAATATGAGCTTCATCTATCAACGCCCGCCAGTGACCCTCGGTCTCGTCATCCGGTCGTCGATGTTTCTTGCGGGCCAGATTGTCGTCACCATCGTGATCGCCCCGTTCGTCATGCTGGCTTTTGCGCTGCCCTATCGCGCCCGCTATCGAATCGTTTATCAGTGGTCCAGGTTCAACACCTGGTGGCTCGGCGTAACCTGTAAGCTGACGCACGAGGTCGAGGGAGTGGAAAACATCCCCCCCGAACCGGCTATCGTGCTTTGCAAGCATCAGTCCGCGTGGGAAACCATCAATCTGCAGCATTACTTCTCACCGCAGGTATGGGTACTCAAGCGAGAGCTGCTCTGGCTGCCCATCTTCGGCTGGGCGCTGGCCATGCTTCGCCCGATTGCCATTGACCGCAGCGCCGGCCGCAACGCCATGTCTCAGGTATTGGAACAGGGCGTCGCCCGGCTTGAATCCGGATGCTGGGTGGTGATCTTCCCGGAAGGCACGCGCGTGCCGGCCGGATCCAAACGCCGTTATAAGGCCGGCGGCGCAACGCTGGCAGAAAAAACCGGCGTGCCGGTGGTGCCCGTCGCCCACGACGCGGGGCTCTACTGGCCGAGAAACAGCTTCATCAAGTACCCGGGGGTGGTGCGCCTGGTCATCGGGCCAGCCATAGAAAGTCGCGGAAAATCGGCCGCGGAAATCAATCGAGAAGCGGAAAGCTGGATCGAGGAAACCGCGCAAAGGCTACTGGCAGAGAAAAAAGAAGCGTTTTCGGCCGCGCCGGCACCACGAGAAGGAACGCCGGACGAAGTGGGGAAGGCGGGCTGAGGCGAGACGGCGGGGGCACGCGCCGCTGGTTTCCGGGATTCGGAGTTGATATTAATAGCGCATTGAACAGGCTTGCCGGCGCAAACTGCGGATCCCGTGCCTTGATATCCTTTAAATCATAAGCGGAAGTGAGAAACAGCGATCGAAAATTTCCGGGTACCCGCCTGCGCCGCATGCGGCGGGACGCTTTCACTCGCCGCCTGATGCGCGAATGCACGCTTTCCGTGGGCGATCTCATCTACCCGATGTTCGTGATCGAGGGACAGGGGCAGCGCGTACAGGTGGAGTCCATGCCGGGCATCGAGCGCATGAGCATCGACCTGCTCCGGAAGGAAGCGGAATCGGTACACAGGCTCGGTATTCCCGCCATCGTCTTGTTTCCCGTCATCCCCGTCGAGGGCAAGAGCGACGATGCCGGCGAAAGCTACAACCCTGATGGCCTGGTTCAACGCGCGGTGCGGGCGGTTAAATCCTCCTGTCCGGGTCTCGGCGTGATCACCGATATCGCCCTCGATCCCTATACCTCTCACGGTCAGGACGGCCTCATTGACGCATCGGGATACGTGGTCAACGACCTCACGGTGGAAACGCTGGTTCGCCAGGCCGTTTCCCACGCGCAAGCGGGCGCCGACATCGTCGCCCCATCGGACATGATGGACGGCCGCGTCGGCGCAATCCGCAGCGCGCTGGAAGAGGACGGGCACGTCAATACTCGCATCCTCGCCTATTCGGCCAAGTACGCCTCGGTGTTTTACGGACCGTTTCGAGACGCGGTGGGATCGGCCGCAAGTCTCGGCGGCGGCGACAAATACAGCTATCAAATGGACCCCGGTAACAGCGACGAGGCTCTGCAAGAGGTGGCCATGGACCTGGCGGAGGGCGCTGACATGGTAATGGTCAAGCCCGGACTGCCCTATCTCGATGTGGTGCAGCGTGTAAAGAGCACGTTCGGAGTGCCCACGTTCGTCTACCAGGTCAGCGGCGAGTACGCCATGCTGTCGGCGGCGATTCAAAACGGCTGGGTGGACGAGAAAGCGGGCATTCTGGAATGCCTGACCGGCATCAAACGCGCGGGCGCAGACGGGATCCTCACTTACTTCGCCAAGCGCGTGGCTCAGTGGATGGCAGAGGGAGCAGTCTGAAGCAGAGCGGCCAAGTCGTCATGATCCCCCGCCCAATTTGTAGATGGTAGATGGGGGGAGTGAGTTCGGACGCTGCAGCCCCCATCTACCGTCTACCACCTACCAACTGTCCTGATTAATTCATGATCCCGCTCAAAGACGACAACCCCACGACCCTCACTCCGATGGTGAACTGGACGGTCATGGGAGTTTGCGTCCTGGTTTTTCTCTGGCAGCTGGGTCTCGGTCCGCGCGGCAATCAGGAGGCGATTTATGCGCTGGGTGTCATCCCGGCAGTGCTGCTGGAGGGCGCGCGACTGCCGCCGGAGATTGCGCTGGTTCCGCCCGAGATGACCATTCTGACCTCCATGTTCATGCACGGCGGCTGGCTGCACTTAATCGGAAACATGCTTTACCTGTGGATCTTCGGCGACAACGTCGAAGACAGCATGGGTCACCTGCGCTTCATTGTTTTCTATCTCGTCTGCGGCACGGTTGCGGTGTTTGCCCAGGCGCTTCCCGACACCCAATCCACCATACCCATGATCGGCGCCAGCGGGGCCATCTCCGGGGTACTGGGCGCGTATCTGCTGCTCTATCCTCATGCCAGGGTGGTGGTGC
>DATIPL010000068.1:0-1633 GCA_035471965.1 Gammaproteobacteria bacterium | reverse complement strand
ATCGCGTGATTATGTGGCGCGCGCCCCTCGCCTCGAGCGCTCGGTGGATCGCTGATCCCGCAAGCCCTCGGTGCCCGGCGAGGTAAATCCGCATGCGCTCGAGATCGATGATTTGGCTCATGTGTTCGAGTTCGCGCCGCCGATCCGCCGCGCAACACGGGAAAGGCGTGTTGCGGACCGCGCTATTCGTTGTGCTCGTAGGTTTTGAAACCCCCGTCCCGCACCAGACGATCGCGCCGGGCAAGGCTTAAATCTTCGGCCACCATCTCGCTCACCAGATCATCGAAGCTCGTCTTCGGCGACCAGCCGAGCTGTTTACGCGCTTTGGACGAATCGCCGAGCAGATCGTCGACCTCGGTGGGACGGAAATAGCGCTGGTCCACGGAGACCACCACGTCGTCCGGGCGGCAAGCCGGTTTCTGGTTTCCTTTTGCTTCCACAGTATCGACCACGCCCTGCTCGCCGGCGCCCTTCCCTTCCCAGCGAAGCGTTATTCCCGCCTGTCCGAAGGCGGCACCGGCAAACTCGCGCACCGAATGCTGCGCGCCCGTGGCGATGACGAAGTCGTCAGGCTCCGGTTGCTGCAGGATCAGCCACTGGGCCTCGACGAAGTCCTGCGCGTGACCCCAGTCCCGGCGAGCGTTCAGGTTACCGATGTACAACCTCTCCTGCATACCGAGAGCGATGCGCGCCACCGCGCGGGTGATCTTCCGGGTGACGAAAGTCTCGCCGCGGATCGGGGATTCATGATTGAAAAGTATGCCGTTGCAGGCATAAAGCCCGTATGCCTCGCGGTAATTGACGGTGATCCAGTAGGCGTAGAGCTTCGCTGCGCCGTAAGGCGATCGGGGATAAAAAGGCGTGCGCTCGGTCTGTGGGGATTCGCGCACCTTGCCGTAGAGTTCAGAGGTGGAAGCCTGATAAAAGCGGGTTTTCTTTTCCAGACCCAGAATTCGAATCGCCTCCAGCGCGAGCAGCGTACCCAGTCCGTCAGCGTTAGCGGTGTATTCAGGCGTTTCGAAAGACACGCCCACGTGGCTCTGCGCCGCCAGGTTGTAAAGCTCATCCGGCTGCACCAACTGAATGACACGCAGGACGTTGGTGGCGTCGGTCATATCGCCGTAATGGAGAATGAAGCGCCGGTTCTTTTCATGGGGATCCTGGTAAAGGTGATCGACGCGATCGGTATTGAAGCTCGACGCGCGCCGCTTGACGCCGTGTACCTCGTACCCTTTTTCGAGCAAGAATTCGGCGAGATACGCCCCATCCTGCCCGGTCACGCCGGTAATCAATGCCCGCTTGGCCATCGGCACCTCCCCTGCAGCCAATATAGCATTCGAAAAGCCGTCGGCGCGTCAGGGCGCCGCGCCGCATCGAATGAAAACCGTTCTGATCGCGGATCTCCAGCCGCGATTCCGCGGATTGAGACCATTCGCCGCGTGATGGAAAAGCATCGCACTCATCTCGCTTCACCGCGCCATGGTGCGCTCGCGGTCCGGGCTGGAGGCAATCCGTTTACGCAACAGCTTTATGAAATGCTCTTCTGCGCGGTCGAGTCGTGTACGCGGATTCGTGATCAGAAAAATATCGATGACCGGCGGCTCGCGGTAAGGGGGCAGCCGCCACAAGAGAC
>DATIPL010000067.1:0-2389 GCA_035471965.1 Gammaproteobacteria bacterium | reverse complement strand
TACCGCAGCGCTCCAGATCGAAGGCGTCCATGAGCTTTCTGAATCCGCCCGCGGGCACGATCAGATTTTCCGCCGGCACCTCGGCGTCGTCGAAGAAAATGTCGGCCGAAGGAATGCCGCGAAAGCCCATCAGCTGCTCGGGCTCGCCGAAGCTTACCCCCGGCGCGTCCTTCTCCACGTAGACCGCGCCGATTCCTTTTGCGCCGGGATCATCAGACATGCGGCAATAGACCACGTAGCCGTCGGAGTGCCCGCCGCCCGAGCACCAGCGTTTGGCGCCGTTGATGACAATACGGTCACCTTTGATCTCCGCGCGGGTGCGCAGATCGGTGAGCGCGGTGCCGGCCCCGGGCTCGGACATGGACACGGCGACGACAATCTCTCCCCTGCACACTGCCGGCACAACGCGGGTTTTGAGCGCATCGCCGGCAAAGTGCTCGATGGCACGCACCGGGCCGACGCTGGATTCGAACACTGGAAAGGCCACCGCGGAAGAAACCTTGGCGAATTCTTCCAGCACGATCAGCGCTTCCAGATTCCCCAGTCCCAGACCACCGTGATCTTCAGCCACGTTGATACCGAGGAACCCCAGCGATGCCAGTCGCTCCCGCAGCTTGCGGGAAACCGGCTCGCCGCTCGTTTCGATTTCATCTGCAACCGGTTTGAGCTCGTCCCGGGCAAAACGCCGTGCGGTCTCCTGAAGAGCCCTTTGTTGTTCGGTCAACGAGAATTCCATAAGCGGTCTCCGGGCGGGAATTCGGCGGGTTCGCGCCTTGGCGCTAGTGTATCGGTCCATGCCGTAAGGCTGTAGTGGCGGCTCTTGAGCCGCGCCGGAAGTTGCGACAATATCGATCAATCGATTCACCCTCCCAATCCCCGAGCGCTCCCATGGCCCGCAAAGACAACGTCTACGAGCTGCCCGACGACCTGCCCGTGCCGGACGACGACGGCGCATGCGACCATCTCGCCGGCATGACCGTGCCATCCATCGATCTTCGTTCAACCAGCGGCGAGGCGGTGGATCTTTCGAAGCTCGAAGGACGAGTGGTGGTGTACATCTATCCGCGTACCGGCCGGCCCGATCAGGAGCTGCCGGCGGGATGGAACGATATTCCGGGCGCCCGCGGCTGCACGCCCCAGAGCTGCGCGTTTCGCGATCATCATGCCGAGCTCAAGTCCCTGGGCGCGCAGGTTTTCGGCCTGAGCACTCAGACGACGGATTACCAGAAGGAGATGCTGGAGCGACTGCATTTGCCATTCGAGGTATTGAGCGATGGAGATCTGGAATTTGCCCGCGCGCTGAAGCTCCCGACTTTCGAAGTGGACGGAATGACCTTGATCAAAAGAACGACGCTGATTCTCCGCGACGGCGAGATTGAAAAGGTTTTCTACCCTGTATTCCCTCCGGACGAGAGCGCGGACGATGTCATCGAGTGGCTCAAAGCCCATTCGGCCCGATCTGAAACAAGGACGACTGATCCGTGAACTCGAACGATTCGCACTTCGATACGCTGATCACCGGCGCAACCATCATCGATGGTAGCGGAGCCGAAGGCTTCACCGCGGATATCGGGATTAAAGAAGACCGCGTTGAGGCAATAGGTGATCTGGCGGATGCAAAAGCGTCATCGCGTATCGATGGGTCCCGCCGAATCGCGGCGCCGGGATTCATCGACGCCCACACCCACGATGACCGCGCGGTGCTCTCCGGACCGCAGATGACGCCCAAGGTGAGCCAGGGGGTGACGACCGTGGTCAGCGGCAACTGCGGCGTGAGCCTTGCGCCCCTCGTCGATCGCGATCCGCCTCCGCCGCTCAACCTGCTGGGCGATCGCAGCTGGTTCCGGTTCGCGAGCATGCGCGAATACGTGGACGAAGTCCGCGCCCATCCACCGGCGGTGAACATGGCAATGCTTTGCGGTCACTCCACGCTGCGCGCGGGCGTCATGGACCGGCTGGACCGACCGGCAAGCGTCAAGGAGATCGATCTGATGACCCGACGCCTGGATGAGTCGCTTGCAGCCGGCTGCATCGGCATGAGCACCGGACTGGCTTATCCGCCTGCGTTCCACGCACCCACCGACGAGGTCGTCGAGCTTGCCGCCTGCGTGGCGAGGCACGGCGGGATCTATGCCACCCACATGCGCAACGAGCGTGACGGCGTGGTGGATTCGGTGCGCGAGACCCTGGAGATCGGACGGCGCGCCAACGTTCCGGTGGTGATCTCCCACCACAAATGTGCCGGCAAGGAGAACTTCGGACTGACCAGGAAGACGCTGCCTCTGATCGCCGAGGCGCGCAAACGCCAGCAGGTGAATCTGGATGTCTACCCCTATACCGCGAGCTCCACGGTGCTGCTGGCCGACTGGGTAGGGGGCGCTGAAAAGGT
>DATIPL010000066.1:0-7612 GCA_035471965.1 Gammaproteobacteria bacterium | reverse complement strand
TTCATCTATGTGGGTTGCCATGCTTTGATAGCCATTTTGTACTTGTTTTAGGATGCCTTCCGCGCCAACGTTTGCCCATTCCCCGGTTTTTAGCCTTTGCCCCTGCCAGGCATAACTCGATGAAAATATCACTTCATTTTTGTTGGTATCTACAAGCCGCGCGTCTGCCTTCATAGTCAAGCCTGCAATACGCCCCCCTTTATAGCCAATTTCGGTAAACGCCACCTCGAGAACCGTATCGACCCCCGCAGCGGCAAACGAGCTATAGTCGTTCCCTGCGTGGGCAACCTGGTTTTCAACCAGTACCAAGACGGAGTTAGCGTCCCTGGCAACTATATTTGCCTCAGTTTGATCACGAAGTAATTGCTGAATACTTTTGGCTTTGAACATTGCAATTAATTCAGCACCATCAGCCCGAATTTTCTCGGCATCCTCTGCTGTCGCGCCTGATGTGGCCCCCCCAACCGCTCCCGCTACTCCACCAGCCGCTGCGCCCACACCA
The DNA here is from genome assembly GCA_035471965.1 of Gammaproteobacteria bacterium. Classification (GTDB taxonomy): domain Bacteria; phylum Pseudomonadota; class Gammaproteobacteria; order HK1; family HK1; genus CAMYJH01. The sequence goes on along the minus strand of DATIPL010000066.1, from coordinate 7,110 downwards.
ACACAGGTGCCAGCCGCAGCTAGAGCAGCGGGAGCGCAAAGCGGGCAAAAAATGGCGACCATAAACATTGGTGCGCCGCATGTTATTCCGCCAACTGCAGCGCCTCCGACAGCCCCTCCGGCAGAACCCAGACCAGCCCCTCTAAGCTGACCGATGCCCTCAACATCGATCTCCGGGGCATCGGATGTCGTCACGACGGCTACTTTGCCCAGCCTGTGCTGGTTAGGGATATTTGGAATCGGTGTTTGATAGGCGCACCCAGTTTGGAGTGCAAAAACAATCGCAATGAGCGATGCTTTCATTCGATGCAGGGGTATTGTGAGTTCTGATTTGTATTTGTTGATCATGCAAGAGTATAAGTCGAACAAACGCCCTATTCCAATAGTTCATTCGGACAGCTACCGGATTGCGGTCGGTCCGCACCAAGGCCGGAAGGTCTTCACGCTGCAGACGCTCGCCTCGCGCAGCGAAGCACCTGAACACAACTCGTTAGCCATGGTCGCCGGCTTCTCGCTGCGCTGCGGCGTTGCCGCTGCCGCCCGCAAACGCGACAAGCTCGAGCCGCCGTGCCGCTACATCGCCCGGCCGGCCATCGCCAACGAGCGCCTGTCGATGACGGAGCAGGGCAACGTCCACTATCCGCTGAAGACACCGTACCGGGACGGACCACTCATGTGATCTTCGGGCCGCTGGATTTCAATCGCGCGCCTGATTACGCTCGTTCCGAAACCGGATGCGAATCTCATCCGTTTCCAAGGCGTATTTGCACCCAACAGCCGTCTGCGCTCTACGGTGACTCCAGGCGGCAGCGCCCGGCGCTGCCGTTCGGACACGGTGAAGACGGCATCGGAGCGCCGTGCCGCCATGACCTGGACGCAGCGTCTGAAGCGCGTATTCCGGATTGACATCGAGAGCTATCGGTGCTGTGGGAGGCGGGTGAAGGTCATTGTCAGCATCGACGACGCGGGGGTGATCAAGCAGATCTTCGACCATCTGGATCGACTTGCCGGGCGACAGCCGCTGACCTCGAGGCCGCTGGCCCGAGCGCCCCCGCAAGGGGAACAGCCGGGCTTTGAGGGTTAAGGCTTGACTCATCCCCCTTACTTAGGCACGGATGCCATGCCCTGCCGGGCATCGGCACAGCCCCTCTCGTGCCCGTCCTCTTTCAAGCGCCTCCTGGTTGCCTTTTCACCCACCAAGACACCCGTCTCGGCACCGATTTCCGGCCGAGCCTGAGACGGTGCAAAGAAACTCTGGTTCAGAGCAACGCGAGCACGACTGAATTCACGGGTCCGAACCGCACCCGAGGGGGCACTCGATGAGGCGAGAGGAGGCGTATATCCTTCCTTGTATGTTCAGTCGTGCTCAACATCTATTCAGGCGAACTGAAAATACCCAAGGCACCCCGGGAGATACAGGAAAGCATGCCGTATCAAGAGGGTGAAAGAAACGGCCGGCTTCCGGCACCCGCGCGGCTCGGATACGGAAAATGCCGGGAATGCCGGGAATGCCGGAAAGTTCGGTATGAGCGATTAAACGCGCTCACGCCGAATTTTCGAAACGAAAAAAATCAGGTCGGGGACTAAGGAGTCAGCAGCAACCCGGTCACTCCCCAGGTCCAGCCGGCCACCCGCTGGCGGAACACGATCTCGTTGCGGCCGGGAATCTGGCTGGACGCCGGAATTGAAAAAACGTCACCTGCATTGAGGTTATTGTTCGGGCCCGCGCTCAAATAGCCGATGGTAGCGCCATTGAGCTCCACCGAAATCTCATCGGCGTAGTCGATGTCGTAACCGGTGACGTGCAGGGACACATCGCTGCCGGTGCTCTGCCAGATGACCACAAGTGTCGTCTGATTCGCGCTGGAGCCGTAGTTGTGGCCGTACTTGCCGGGATCGGGGGTTCCGGGGATGAGCTCCACCTCGATGCTGCCGCTGAGTCCGACGACCCGCAGGTTGAAACTCTTGGATCCGGAGAGCCCGCGCGTGTCGGTGGCCTCCACGGTGAAAGCGTAATCGCCCTGCACTGTGGGCGTGCCGGACAATACGCCGTCACTGGCAAGGCCCATTCCCGCAGGCAGCGCGCCCGCGGACAGCGACCAGGCATAGGGTCCCACGCCGCCGCTCGCGTCGAGCTGCACGAAGTACGGGTTGTTCACTGTCGCATCGCCAAGCGGCGGCGAGGTGACTATCGGTTTGTCGTCGATCCTCAGGCCGGTCACGCCCCACGTCCATCCGAACACTTTTTGCCGGAAAACCACCTCGTTTCGACCGGCAAGCTGACTCGAGGCCTGGATGAGGAACACGTCGCCGGAGTTGAGGCCGTTGTTGGGTCCGACGCTCAGGTAACCGATGAGCGTGCCGTTGAGCTCCACTGCGATTTCATCCGGCCAGTCGATGTCGTAGCCGGTGACGTGCAGCGAGACGTCACTGCCGGTGCCTTGCCAGGTCACCATCAGCATGGTTTCGTGTGCGTTTGAGCCGTAGTTGTAGCCGTAGGCGCCCGGGTCCGTGATTCCCGGCGTCAGCGCCACCTCTATGGTGCCATTCACGCCCACCACCCGCATGGAGAGCGCGGCGGAATCCACGAGACCCTGGCTGTCCCGGACCTCGACAGTGAAGCTGAATGTCCCCTGCGCGGTCGGCGTTCCGGAGAGCACGCCGTCCGTTGCCAGGTTCAGACCCGGCGGCAGCGTGCCGGAAGTCAAAGACCAGGCATAGGGCTGAAGCCCGCCGGTTGCCTGAAGCTGCTCGTTGACGGCAGCGCCCTCGATCCCGTCCGGCAGCGATGACGTCGAAATGGTGAGCGGGGTCGTCGCGGTGCTGATCAGGAGTCCAGTAATGCCCCAGGTCCAGCCGGACACCCGCTGGCGGAAGACCAGCTCGTTGCGGCCGGAAAGCTGCTGGCCTGCCGTAATCTGGAAGACGTCGCCCGCGTTCAGCGCGTTATCGGGCCCCGCGCTGAGGTAACCGATGGGCGCGCCGTTGAGCTCCACCGAGATTTCGTCGCCCCAGTCGATGTCGTAGCCGGTCACATGAAGCGCGACGTCGCCTCCGGTGCCCTGCCAAACGGCAACCAGCGCCAGCTGGTGCTCGCCGGAGCCGTAGTTGTAGCCATAGGCGTTGTTGTCGATCACTCCGGGCGTCAGCTGCACCTCGATCTGGCCGCTGAGGCCTACTACCCGCAGAGACAAGGCCGCGCTGGCCGTCGTGCCCTGGCTGTCGGCGACTTCGAGGGTCAAGTCGTAAATGCCCTGGGCGGTGGTCGTGCCGGAGAGCAGGCCACTGCTCGAGAGACTGATTCCCGCCGGCAGCACTCCCGACGCCAGAGACCAGGTATGGGTTCCCATGCCACCAATCGCGTCGAGCTGCTCGGAATAGGACACGCCGTCGGTGGCGTCGGCAAGGGTGGTGGTGGAAACCTGCAGCGGCAGAGCCTGCTCTTCCAGCCGCAATCCCGTCACACCCCAGATCCAGCCCGACACCCGCTGTCGGAAGATCAATTCGTTGCGTCCGGAGATCTGATTGGAGGCGGCGATGGGAAATACGTCGCCAGCGTTCAAGGCGTTGTTCGGCCCCGGGCTCAAGTAACCGATGGTCGTGCCGTTGAGCTCCACGGATATTTCGTCGTTCCAGTCGATGTCGTAGCCGGTCACCTGAAGCACCACGTCGCTGCCGGTGTCTTGCCAGGTCACCACCAGATCATCCTGGTGTTCGTCGGAGCCATACTGATAACCGTAGGCGCCCGGATCGGTGACGCCCGGCGTGAGCTGAACCTCAATCTGTCCGCTCAGACCCACCACCCGCATGGAAATCTGTGCCGATCCTGTCGCGCCGCGGCTGTCGGTGACGTCAACAGAGAATCTGTACTGACCCTGGGCGCTTGTGGTGCCGGAAATCAGGCCGGTTGGGGAGAGACTCAACCCCGCCGGAAGCGCGCCGGCAAAGAGCGTCCACCCGTATGGGCCGACGCCGTCGGCCTGGAGCTGTGCCGAGTACGGTGATCCGGCCGTGGCGTCAGCCAGGGTCTCAGGCGAGACGACCAGCGGAACCAGCTGCTCTTCCAGGCGCAAAGCGGTCACGCCCCATGTCCAGCCGGAGACGCGCTGGCGGAAGACCACCTGGTTGCGCCCCGCAAGCTGACTCGATGCGGCGATGTGAAACACGTCGCCCGCGTTGAGCCCATTGTTCGGCCCGGGGCTCAAGTAGCCGATCAACGCGCCGTTGAGCTCGACCGATATCTCATCGGCCCAGTCGATGTCGAAACCCGTTACATAAAGCGCCACATCATTGCCGCCGCTTTGCCACACCGTCACCAGCGTGTCCTGATTCTGATTCGAGCCGTAGTTGTAGCCGTACGCGCCCGGATCGGTGACGCCGGGGGTGAGCTGGACCTCGATCTCTCCGCTCAAGCCCACCACGCGCAGCGACAAGGCTGAGGTCGCGATCATGCCCTGTCCGTCAGTGACTTGGACGGTGAAGGCATACGCCCCTTGGGTGGTCGGGGTGCCGGAGATCACGCCGGCGGTGGAAAGGCTCAAGCCCGGAGGCAGGGCGCCCGCGGACAGCGACCAGACGTAAGGTCCGACGCCGCCGCTTGCCTGCAACGCTTCACTGACCGCGGCGCCCTCGGTCATGTCGGGGATCGAAGTGGTCGAAACCGCGACCCGCGTAAGCTCCGTGCTGACGAGAATCCCGGTGACGCCCCATTTGAACCCGGGCGTCTTTTGCAGCAGGCGCAGGCGATTGGCGCCGTCAATCAGGCTACCCTGGGGCAGGGTGATGCTGTCACCGGAGTTGAACGCTTCGTTCGGCCCCGCGCTGAGGTCACCGATATGCGTTCCGTTGAGGTGCACCGAGATCTCGTCTGCGGCATCGATGTCGAATCCCGTGAGGTGCAGAGCCAGGGGCCGGACGGTGCTGTTGAAAACGAGGTCCAGGCCGAGGGTGTGCCCGTCGCTGCCGAACTGGTGGCCGTAGGCGTTGTTGTCGGTCACACCGAGCGTCAGCGGGACCTCGGGACCGAAGATGGAAAGGGTTACCGTTCCGGTGGCGACCTCTCCGGCCGAGTCGGCGACCCGGGCGACGAACTGGAACCGGCCCTCGTCGTTCGGCGTCCCGCTCAGACTGCCGTCGCTTGCGAGGCTGATCCCCGGTGGTGGTGCGCCGCTGCTGACGCTCCACTGGTAAGGCGGCGCGCCGCCACTGGCGCTCAAGCTGCCGGTGAAAGGCTGACCCAGGCGTCCCTCGGGCAGCGAGGGCGGATCCACCAAGAGCGGTGGCGGCGTTACGGTGATGCTGAAAAGTCGTTCGTGACGCGCCCTCGCGGCATCTTCCACGCGAACGGTGAGCGTCTGGGTGACGGAGACGTTGGGAACACCCGCGAGGGTTCCGCTGGCAGGATCGAGGGTCAGCCCCTGCGGCAGGCTGCCCGCGACGATTGACCACGAGTACGGTGGAGTTCCGCCACTCGCGGCGAGATTGAGCGTGTACGAGGTTCCCACGTTTCCCTGGGGCAGCCGCGCGGTGGTGACGCCGAGATCGCTCGGGACCAGACGAACTACCCGTCCGGCGCCAGTATCCAGCAGATAGACGTTTCCGGATTCGTCACGGCCGAAGCTTTCCAGAAGCAGCCCCGACCCCAGGATGGCGCGCTCGTCCCAGCCGCCATTTCCGTCGCGCCTCAATGCGACCACCTCGCCGCTGCAGCGATCGCCGTAGAGGTACGTCCCGATGAGTTCGGGCACCTGTGCTCCCCGATAAACCTCTCCACCGGTAATGGCGCAGCCCGCGGCGTGATCGTAGCCGGTGATCGGCTGAGTCAGGCCGCTGCTGTTACAGCTCGGTGCGCCATAGCAGTCGAAGCCCTGCATCACGTCCCAGCCGTAGTCCTCGCCGCCACCGTTGGGAGGTTGGACGTTGACTTCCTCGAAGGCGTCTTCGCCTCGGTCTGTTACGAATAGCTCTCCCGTCGCTGAGTCGAAGGCGATGCGAAAAGGATTGCGAAGACCGGAAGCCCAGATTTCTTCACGCACGCCGGCGACACCGACGTAGGGATTGTCCGGTGGTACCGCGTATCCGCCCGATCCGCTCACATCGATTCGCAAGACTTTTCCCGGCAGAACGCCGAGATCGCCGGCGGTGGGGGCCGGCGCTCCATCGAGCGCGCCGTCGCCGACGGCGAGGTAAAGGTAACCTTCAAGACCGAAACTCATATGCCCACCGGCGTGCGCCCCGGCCACCATGGGGATGGTCAGAAGCACGGCGCCCGTGCCCGGAGCCACTTGGTCCGGGTTGCCGGAGACACCGTAGCGCTCGAGTATCAAATTTCCGGCGCCGTCGACGTAGGTCACGTACAGCCGTCCATTGGTCGCGTGGGCGGGATCGAAGGCCAATGCCACCAGGCGTCCGGATGGGCCGATGGTGGCCGAGAGATCCAGGAACGGCGTTGCCAGCAGACTGGTGCCGTCGTGTATGAGCACCTCGCCGCCTTCCAGCGCCACGAACAGGCGGCCGCTGGCGTCGCCGGCGTGGGTGATCCAGATCGGTCGGTCGAGGCCGGAAAGAAACGATTCCAGACCGAGTACGATCCGGTCGAGACTGCCGTTGGTGAGCAGCTGGAGGGCTGCGTCCACTTGGACCCGTGGCGTGACCACGCCATTGCGCCAGTCCGTGACCGGAATCCCCGTCGCTGTTACCGCCGAAAGTATTTCACCGGCAGCCGCGGCCGGCGTGGCCGAGCGCAGCACGCTGACGGCTCCGGCCACATGGGGCGCCGCCATCGAGGTTCCGCTCTTGATATCGTAGCCCCCCGGCACCGGCGCCACCACGCCGTAACCCGGAGCCAGCGAGTCGAGAAAGCCCGCACTATTGGAGAAGTCGGCCACCACGTCACCGGCGTCGACGGCGCCTACGCTGAGTGCGCTCGAGATACAGGCGGGCGCGGCGATGGCGTTGGTCGCGTATTCGTTTCCGGACGCCACCACCACCGGGATATCCGCGGCCACAAGATTGTCGATGGCGGCTTTCAAGGCGGGGAATGCCGCGTCACAGGCGGCCGCGCTGGTGTAGGACTGTCCACCCAGGCTCATGTTGACTGCGCCAATGTCGA
>DATIPL010000065.1:0-4584 GCA_035471965.1 Gammaproteobacteria bacterium | reverse complement strand
GGGTAGATGTGAATTGTGCCGAGGATTTTGTTGAGGCCGAAGCCGTGCTTCATGGCCGCCACGAATTCAGCGATGAGGTCCCCGGCGTGATCCCCGACGATGGTCACCCCCAGAATCTTGTCTTTGCCGGGAACGGTCAGTACCTTGACCACGCCGTGCGCTTCCTCATCAGCGATGGCCCGGTCCAGATCGTCGATTCCGTAGGTCGTGACCTCGTAGTCCTTTTCCCGGGCCGTGGCCTCCTCCTCATTGAGGCCTACCCGGGCGACTTCCGGATCGGTGAAGGTGGCCCATGGGATCACCGAGTAGTCGACACGGAACTTCTTGAAGGTGCCGAACAGTGCGTTGACCGCGCAAAACCATGCCTGATGCGCTGAAACGTGGGTGAACTGGAAAGGCCCCGTGACGTCGCCGCAGGCATAAATGTTCGGAAACCGTGTCTGCAGGAATTCGTTGACCTCGATGGTACGCGCTTTAGTCAGCCCGATGCCGAGCTCATCCAGACCGTAATCGCTGGTGTTCGCCGCGCGCCCCACAGCCACGAGCAGCTGGTCGAACTCGATGCGCACGTCGCCGCCGTCGTGCTCACAAACGAGGATTTTGTTGCCGTTCTCTTTCCTGAATTCCTTCGCCCTGTGATTAACCCGGACGTCGACGCCCTCTTCCACGAACCGTTTCGTCACCATGTCGGAAATTTCGGGGTCCTCTTTCACCAGAATCCGCGGCAGCATTTCCACCTGGGTCACCCGACTGCCGAAGCGTGCGAAGCACTGAGTCAGTTCGCTGCCGATGGGCCCGCCTCCGAGCACCACCAGCCGCTTGGGCAGCTCGCGCATCTCCCAAAGCGTATCCGAGGTGTAGTAGCCCACGTCCTCGATGCCCGGGATCGGGGGCACGAAAGGCCGCGCGCCTGCGGCGACGATGACGTTCCTGGTGACGAGAGTCTTTCCGTTGACCTCTACCTCGTAAGGAGTTCGGATCACCGCCTCGCCCTGGATGACGTCGACGCCGAGACCCTGGTAGCGTTCTACGGAATCATGGGGCGCGACGGTTCTGATGACTCGGTGAACCCGGTCCATCACGTCGGCAAAATCGAAATCGACGCTCGCGCTCTTTAAACCGTAAGCCTCGTGACGCCGTATTTGGGAGACCAGCTTGGCGGATCGAATGAGCGCCTTTGAGGGCACGCAGCCGGTATTGAGGCAGTCGCCGCCCATCTTGTGCTTTTCGATCAGAGACACCTTGGCCCTTACCGCGGCCCCGATATACGCGGAGACGAGTCCGGCCGAACCGGCGCCGATGACCACGATGTCGCGATCGAAGCGCTTGGGTTTCGGGTATTCCTTGAGTACTTTTTTCGCTTTCACAACGTCAACGACCTTCTTTGCAATAAGGGGAAAGACACCGAGCAGCGTGAACGACGCGATCAGCTCCGGGGACAGGATTCCGCTCAGCGTTTGTATCTGCGCCAGCTGGGTTCCGGCGTTCACATAGACCACCGTCCCCGCGAGCATCCCGACCTGGCTGACGAGAAAAAAAGTCGGCGTCGCGATTGGCGTCAAGCCCATGACGAGATTGATGACGAAAAAGGGAAACGCCGGCACAAGACGAAGGGTAAAAAGGTAGAACGCGCCGTCTTTCTCCACGCCCCGGTTGACGGCGACGAGGCTGCGGCCGAAGCGCCTTTGTACGGGTTCCCGGAACAGGAATCGGGAAGCGAGAAACGCGAGCGTGGCGCCGATGGTGGAGGCAAAGGACACGATTACCGTGCCCCAGAGAAGGCCGAATATTGCCCCGGCCACCAGCGTCATGATGGTGGCGCCGGGAAGCGACAGGCCGGTGACGGCGACATAGACCAGAAAAAAGATCAGCGCCGTCTGGCCCGGGTTCGCCCGGTAGAAGGCGTCGATTTCCGCCTGCTTCGATTTGAAGTAATCGAGACTGAAATACTGTCCCAGATCGAAGGCGAAGAATCCGACAACCAGCACGGCGATGATTGCGAGGAGAAAGAGCCTGGAGGGTTTCAAACTTGTTTTCCGTTCTTGAATGCGGTCATCTGTCCGTCGAACGAGCGGCGTTCATTCGCCCTCCCAGAGTGGCTCGAAACCCTCCCCAGACCGCGTTTAGCGCGGAACATACTGGATTTCCCCGGATGGCGCGAGCCCTGCCCGGCTTACGGCCGCAATCCAGCGAGGCGGACCGGGGACGGATCTGCGGCGATCATCTCCGGAGCGGCGTGTATACTTCGTCGCCGGCCGAAGGTCGCTTCCAGCTCTTCACGAATGCAGAAACGTTGTCGCTATTAGGATGCGGATAGAGTCACAAATTCCTCACGGTATTGAAAACAATGTATCGCGCAACGAATCGCGAACTACGATACGGTCTTCGAGCATGAAGTCAGCCGCTCATTCATCTTTCTGCGGGAAATGAGTTCTCTTTCCGTTATCGTTTTCTGGACAATCGCAGTTCTGCTGATTGCGGTTGCGCTCGTTTTTTTATTACCCCCCCTGCTCGGGCGCGCGCGGCAGAAATCCGGGCCGGAAAGCATGGACGTCAACGCCGCCGTATACCGGTCACGGCTGGAAGAACTTCAGCGCGAGGTGGAGGACGGCACCCTGGACTCTGAGGATTTCGACCAGGCGAAGTCCGAGCTCGAGCGGGAAATACTCGAAAGCGTCGTTCCGACGGCGTCTGGCGAGGCCGGCTCGAGTGCGTCGACAACCGCCGCCTTGTGCCTCGCGGCTCTGCTTCCCGCGCTGGCCTTCGGGCTTTATCTTGTTCTGGGCACGCCGCAGGCCATCGGCTGGAAACGCTTCGATGACCCGGGCGCCAGCATGGGGATGGCCACGGGCGAACCGGACCGGGAAGCGTTGGAACGCATGGCCGCCTCCTTCGCCGAGCGCCTTTCCGAGAATCCAGGCGAAGGCGAAGGCTGGCTTGTGCTGGGACGCACCTACGTGATGCTGGAGCGATACGACCGTGCGGTGGAGGCCTTCGCCAAAGCCAATGCCCTGCTCGGAGATACGCCCGATGTTCTGGTCGACTACGCCGAAGCGGAAGCGATGGTCAACAACAATCGTTTCTCTGTGGAGGCGAGGCAGCGAATCGAGGAGGCGCTCGAGCTGGCGCCGCGGCATGAAAAGGCTCTATGGCTCGGTGCATTCGCCGCTGCTCAGCACGGAGATATCGACGCTGCCGTCGCCAACTGGAAAATCCTGCTGGAAAACGAGGCCGATCCCGGGCGCCGCCAGCTCATTCAGGGGCTCATCGCCCGAGTCAAGGGTGAGCCACCCCCGACGGCGACGGGGCCCGCGGCATCCGACTCGCCGGGCGTCAAAGTCCGCGTGACGCTGGACGAGAGCCTCGCCACGACGCTTAAAGGATCGGAAACCGTGTTCGTCTTCGCCAGGGACGCCGCGGGCACGGGTCCGCCTCTGGCGGTCTACAGAACCCGGGTGGATGAGCTGCCGGCGACGATCGTTTTGAACGACTCCATGTCCATGGTACCGAGCCTGAGAATCTCCGCCAGCGATCAGGTAACCGTGACCGCCCGAGTCTCCCTCAGCGGCGACGCCCGCCCGCGCAGCGGTGATCTCCAGGGCAGCAGCAGCGCCGTGGAGGTGGGAGAGGAGTCCGCGGTCGACATAACGATTAACGAGCGGGTGCCCTGATGCTAAACCGCGGAAAGAGCTCCGGGACGACATCGCGATCACTTCCTTGTGTACTGTGTAACGTGTCAGTTCTATCGCCTGCCGTCCAGCGCCGACTCTGAGCGCCCAACCGGCTACCCATAATTCATCAGTATTCGGTTCGACTCTTGCCTGGATCCCGGAACGCCGAGCACCATGTGATCATTCTTGCCGCGGGCCGGAGCCTCAGGCTGGAGCGCCTGACGCGCGACCTGCCCAAATCCCTGCTCACGGTGGAGGGCCAGCCGATCCTCGGGCACGCTCTGAGCTTTCTCGCCCGCCGTGGATTGAGGCGGCTCACGCTGGTGGTCGGTTACCGGCGCGAAATGCTCATGCAAACCTTCGGCGACCGGTATCAGGGTATTGAAATCGAGTATGTCACCAATGAGCACTTTGCCGAAAGCGAGCACGGCTACAGCCTTTACTGCGCCTGTGAAAGCTGGCGTCGCGGATGCCAACCGGTGGTGTTCATGGATGCGGACAATCTTTTCGACCCCGCCATGCTCGATGCGGTGATGGAGTCCGGGTTCGAAGACGTCATGCTGGTGGACGATACCCTGGAGACTGCCGACCGCGACGAGGAGCTGGTGCTCGGCCGGGACGGCGTCGTCAGCGGGCTGTATCGCGGACGGACATCGGATCATCCGGATTGCGTCGGCGGATTCGTCGGTATCAACCGCTTTTCCGCAAAGTTCATGGGCGAGTTGTTCGATTATATGTCCCCGTTCTTCGCCGAACGGGGGCGCATGTTCAAATACGAGTGCGTATTCGATGCCTTCATCGGGGATCGCGGTTGGCGGGTGAATTACCTGGAGACAAAAGGGCTGCCCTGGATCAACGTCAACCACGAATCGGATTACGAAATCGCCAAAGAAATTGCGAGAAGGATGAAAGG
>DATIPL010000064.1:0-7292 GCA_035471965.1 Gammaproteobacteria bacterium | reverse complement strand
TATTCGAAAACCGTCGTAACTTTTCTCCGCCATCTCGATGGCGAGCGCTTCCACCTCACCCAGCTCCGATTCCAGAAAGATCCTGCGCCCGAGGCTCACCTCGGCCACGCCTTCCGTCCGGCGAATCCTGTGAATCGTATCCGGCGCTATCGATCGCAGGTTGCCGACTCCCGGCACGCTGAGATAAATGTCGGCGCGCAGCGTGCGTCCGAGCCAATCGGTCACGCTGTGCCGAAAGCTGTCCACCATCACCGCCACGCCCGCGGTGGTCGCCACCGCCACCATCAGCGCCGCCACCGCGACTCCGGTGCGGCTCATGTGCTTTCCCACGCCGCGCAGGGCGAGACTGGCGAAATCTCCCCCGGCGGCGGCCGCGGCGGGGCGCAGCAGCCTGAGCGCCAGCACCATGGCCGCCGGCGCCAGCAGCGCGAAGCCGAACATCATGAAAAAAAGCGCGGCGAACGCCGCGCCCAGGCTTCCTTCCGGCCAGGCGATAGTGACCAGCGCAACAATCAGACATACGCCGCCGGCGACGCTCACCGCGGGCAACAGCTTTCGTCCGCGCCGCTCGAGCTCGTGACGCTGCAGCGCCAGACGTGGCGGTGCGCTGGCCGCTTCGGTCGCCGGAAGCACCGCCGCAACCAGCGCGCCGAAAACGCCCAGCAGCATCGACTTGAGCAGGATCGCCGGCGACAGGCTCACCTTGTTCACCTCGAGGCTGTAATAAAGATCGTTGATGGTCCGGGTAACCAGCGCGAGCAGCTCCTGCGCCAGCAGGGCACCGATGAGAAGGCCCGCAAGGGCGCCGGCCAGACCGAAGATCGCGGCTTCTCCCAAAACGAGAAAGAACACTTCCCGGCGCGTCGCCCCGAGCACCCGCAGCCGCCCGATGAGCGGACGCCGCTGAATGACCGAAAAGCTCATGGCGTTGAATATGAGGAACATCCCCACCACCAGCGCCAGCAGGCCGAGCATGAGCAGGTTGAGCTCGAAGGCCCGCGTCATCTGACCGCTGGCGCGGGTGCGCGCCCCGGTCTCGATCACGCGCGCGCCAGCAGGAATCAGCTCGCGCAGCCGGGTTAAGACGGAGGCGCCCTCGTCCCCTTCCGGCACCCGGAGATCGATGCGCGAAAGGTAGCCGGCGTTGCCGAGAATGTCCTGGGCGACGGAGAGATCGGTCAGCACGACGTTTTCGAGACCCTGCCTTTGAAGCTCGCTTGCGGGAGACAGCAGCAGCGCAACGGGCAGCTCGACGCGCCGGCCGTTGACCCTCAGCGCGAGCGCCGCTCCGGGCTCCAACCCGAGGCGGGCGGCGGTGGATTCGGAAAGCGCCGCCGCCCGCGGTTCCAGGAGCAGCTTCGCCTGCGCCCGGCCGCCCGGCGCGGTGCTCAGATAACCGCGAAATTCGGGCTCGGTGAGGGGATCCACGCCTAGAAGCGTCAGCGAAACCGGATTCGAGTCGTCGCTGCGCACCGGCGCCTCGATGATCGGCGCCGCCGGCAGGTGGCTCAGGCGCATTCGAAGCGTCACATAGATCTGCTCCGGAATGCCCACGGTGCCGCCGACGATTTGATGACTGGTGCGGCCGAGAACCGCTTCGCTGGAGAGCGCAAACGCCCGCCGCGCACTCTGGCTGGCGAGCTCGACGGCGGTGACCACCGAAACGCCGAGGGCGATGCCGAGCAGAGTGAGCCCGAACTGCCACGGATGGCGCCTGAAGTAGCGGGCGCTGGCGCGGCTCAGCAGTGATCCGTACTTCACCTCGAACTCAGGCCCGATTCGGCGCCGCCTCCAGACGGCCGTCCCGGATGCGCATCACCCGGTCGGCGTAGGCGGTGGCGTCGCTGCTGTGGGTAACCATCAGCAAAGTGGCGCCGGCCTCGCGGGTCATGGACGCCAGAAGCTCGAGCACGACTCTCCCGGTTTCCTGATCCAGGTTTCCGGTGGGCTCGTCCGCCAGCAGAAGATCCGGGCGGTGCACCAGCGCCCTCGCGATGGCGACGCGCTGCTGTTCACCGCCGGAAAGGTTCTCGGGCGCGCTCCAGGCCCGGTCCCCGAGCCCCACCTTCCGCAGCAACTCGGCGACGCGCCGATCCCACTCGCTTCCCTTTTTTGCGTTCAGCTCCAGCGGCAGGCGCAGGTTCTCCTCCACGTTGAGCGTCGGGATCAGATTGAAGAACTGAAACACGAAACCGATACGCCGCCTTCTGACCAGCGTGCGATCTCTGTCGGAAAGCCGGGTGATGTCCTCTCCGTCGACGTGAACCTCTCCCTTGTCCGGCAGATCGATACCGCTGATGAGATTGAGCAGCGTTGACTTGCCCGTGCCGCTGCGTCCAGTGATGCAGACGAACTCGCCTTTTTCGAAGCGCGCCTCGAGCGCGTCGAAAATGCTTCGACGGGTCTCCCCTTCGCGATAGGTCTTGATAATGCCGCTGAGCTCAATCAAAACGATGTCTTTCAGCGCTTTTCCCACACCAGGGTGCGGTTGTTCGCGGGCATTTCGTTGTCTTCCAGCAGCACCAGGCCACCTGCGTCCGCAAGCGTTTCGAGTGCGTCCATATCACGAACTCCCATCCCGGGATCACGCGCACGCAGAGACAGGTCGAAGCGCACGTTGCTCTCACTGGTGTGCACCCCGTGGTAGCTGAACGGACCGTAAAGCGCGAAGCGTCCGCGGAAAGGCAGGTATCTCGCTACCCCGCGGAACATCGCCTCCACGTCCGGCCAGTACATGATGTGCGCGGTATTGGCGCTGAATACCGCGTCGAAGTCCTCGATCGGCCACTCGCTGGCGTTCACGTCCAGTACCGTAGGCGGAAAAAGGTTTTCCGAGGGCTGCTCTTCGATCCACAAGCGGATCCCGGCGAGATGTTCCGGCAGATCGCTCGTATACCACTCCAGGTGCGGAAGGTTGGGCGCGAAGTACACCGAATGCTGTCCAGTGCCGCTGCCGATCTCGAGCACGCGCCGCGAGCGCGAGAAAACGCGTCTCAATATGTCCAGGATAGGTTTCTTGTTGTTGTCGCAGGATTGTGAGTAGGGCTTTTCCATCGGCATGCCGACCATTGCTTTGTGCATCGAGCACCCATGTCTTCCGCACGGAAACGAAAAATCGAAACGCTTAGTTCATCCGCGCTTCTGCGACAGGTTCGGATGCATGCTGTGATACCATCCAGGCGCGCCCGGCGCCTGCTGCTCACCCGCAAACAATGATACGAAACCGTCCAATTTTTCGCGTTCTCGCGTCCTGCCTGCTGGTATTCGCTTTCTCCGGTTCCGGCGCCCAGGACACCCTGTCGAAGGAAGAGTTCCAACAGCTTCTCGACAGCTGGAACTTCAAGCTCAGCCAGGCCGAAACGGAGCTGGTCAAACGCGGCGCCACCGAGCCTCTGCTCGCCAGCATCCGCGAGGACGTCAGAAAGATACAGGAGGAAACGGCCAGCGTCGCCAAGTCTTCCGATGAGCAAGCGGCGCGATTGCTCGAACTGCTGCAGGCCCTGGGACCGCCGCCGGGAGAAGACGCATCCCCGGAAGAGGAGTCCGTGGCGCAAAGGCGGACGCAGCTCCGGGACCAGCTGGCCATGTTCGAGGGCCGGGTCAAGCAGGCGGAGCTCACCGCCGAGCGCGCGCGGCAGCTGCTCGAACGCCAGTCGGCGCGTCTCAGGCAAAAGGCCGCGGAAGAGCTCTTCTACCGCCAGCCGTCGCCGGTGTCCTGGTCCGTGCTCAGCGGTGCCGGCCCGCATTTTCTCTCCGCCTTGAGGCAGCTGGGCCGCGCGCCGCTGGAGGCCTGGGCGCCGGCCATCAGCGGCAGCGCCAGCCTGGCGGGCGCGTTACCGCTTCTGCTGGCAACCGTCCTCGCTTTTGTAATCGGCTGGCCCGTGAGACGCTGGCTGATCCGGAGCTACGTCCGGGACCGGGAGACCGGCCAACCCACCTACACGAAGCGGGTCGTCAACTCGGTCATGGTCGGCATAAGCCGCGGCGTTCTACCGGCACTGCTGGCCGCCGCGCCGCTCGGCGTGCTTCTCGCCCGCGGCACCAGCCGCGGCATAGCCGGCGACATGCTGGTTGCGGCCCTCATCGGCATCATCTCCGTGGTGCTCATCGCAGGGATCTCCCGCGCCGCGCTGGCGCCGGCGTCTCCCACCGGATGGCGGCTCACGCCGCTCACGGACAAGAGCGCGCGCGCGCTCTACCGGCGCATCCGCCAGGTGATGGTGATCGCCGCAATCTTGTTTTTCATCGAGTTTCCGGCACGCCGGCATCTGTATATCAGTGAGGAGCTACGGATTTTTTACAACTTCGTCGGCGACACCGTGCTGGCGGTGTTCATCTTCGCGCTGCTGCCCAAGCGACTGTGGCAGACGGTGGAACCCACCGAAGTCGACGAGTTGGCGCCTGCCGCGCGGATGAATTGGAAGGTTCAGGTCTTGCGCGGCGCCGTCGCCGTTGCCGCAATCGCCATTCCGGTGTCCTCGCTGCTCGGCTTCGTCACTTTCGCGAGCTATCTCACCAACAATCTGCTGCTCACGGGCCTGGTTCTTGGAGGTTTTGTCGTTTTCCACGGGCTCGTGCGGGAACTGCTCACTATTGCGCTCGAGCGCGAAGCAGGAGAGCGGGTTCCAGCCGAAGAAGAGGAAGAGCGGCGTGACAGCAGCTGGAACCTGCTGCGATTCTGGCTGGTGGCCGCCTTCGATTTCGCTCTGCTGCTGGCGGCAGTGCTTCTGCTGCTATGGGCCTGGGGCTTCGGCCTTGCGGATTTCCGGGAGTGGACCCGGTTGCTTGTCGGCGGGTTCAAGATCGGAAAATTCACCGTTTCCCCCGCCGATCTGCTCATCGCCGTAGTCGTATTCGTCGCCATTCTGTTCGCAACCCGCACGCTGCAGCGCGTGCTCGAAAACAGGATCTTTCCACAAACGCGACTCGATGCCGGAATACGGCATTCCCTGAAAACCTCTGTCGGCTACATCGGCCTGGTGATTGCTGCGGCCATCGCGATCTCCGCTCTGGGACTCGACCTCTCGAACATCGCCATCATCGCCGGCGCGCTGTCGGTGGGTATTGGTTTTGGCCTGCAGAACATCGTCAACAACTTCGTCTCGGGGCTCATCCTGCTGGTTGAGCGGCCGGTGAAAGTCGGTGACTGGGTGGAAGTGGGCGCCCATCAGGGCTACGTCAAGCGCATCAACGTACGCGCCACCGAGCTTCAAACCTTTCAGCGGTCTTCGGTGATCATCCCCAACTCCGAGCTCTTGTCCTCGTCAGTGGTCAACTGGACGCACAAGGACACGCTCGCGCGGGTGGATATCTCGGTAGGCGTCTCCTACGGATCCGATATCGAACTGGTGCGCGAAACACTGCTCGAGTGCGCGAGCAGTCACCCGAACTGCATTCCCGATCCTTCGCCTTTTGTCCTGTTCCTGAACTTCGGCGACAGCGCTTTGGAATTCGACGTACGATTCTATGTGGCGAGGGCGGACGAGATGTTCCGAACCGGAAGTGAAGTGCGCTTCGCCATCGTCCATGCGTTCAGGAAGAAAGGCATCGAGATTCCGTTCCCGCAGCGGGACCTGCATGTTCGAACGGTGGTGGAAGGAATGAAGGGACCGAGGCTGGATAATCCGGGAAGCGGGGAGAAGAATTCAGGGTAAGTAGGTTCGTATACCGTATATCGAATATCGAATATCGGAATATGGCAGGGGGTAGAGGGTAGATGGGGGCGGGTTGTAGAAGCGCGTTCTCCTCCCCATCTACTCTCTACCGTCTACCATCCACTGTCTTCAAATTCTCAATCCTCCCGGCTCCCGGCCTGAGCTTCCAGCTCCTCGGCGAAGCGCGCGGCGAGCTGGCGGAACCGTGAGGCCGGACCGGAGTCCTCGTAGATGGGATCGCCCTGGTCGTCTTCCGAAATCACCTTTGGACCCTGGTGGTAGGGAAACGCCGCCTCGACTTCGTCCAGTGCGGCACTCAAGAGATCCCGAAGAATGTCGTCGATTCTGCGTCTGGGATAAAGCCGCACCAGGGCTTCGATTCTGGCCGCGTCCTTTACCGGCAGCTGGATGCAGTATTTGCGCACCGTGAGCGGCTCCGCCGATCCTTCTTCCCAACGCTCGATCAAATCTCTGACTTGCATACTCGCCTCTTTCGCTTCAGTTCAACTTCCATGCGTCGCGGACACGACAGCTTTATATTAACGTGTAGTCCTGATTCACGCCTGTCGCCACCGGGAGCGGGATCTCGACGTCAATTGGATGAAGGCAGCTCAACCGAGGCTTCAAACAAAGTGGCCGCCGGCGTAGGACTCTTTTACGGCGACGCGCTGCGGTCATACGCCTTCGGCCACGGTCATCCCTTCGGTCCCGATCGCCTCGACGCCTTCTGGAGCGAGGCGAAGGCGCGTAATCTGCCGGACTCGGTGCTGATATTCGAGCCGGAAACCGCGGATCGCTCGGATATCGAGCGCTTCCACACCGCCGAGTACGTCGACTGGGTCATTCAGCGTTCAAAGGCCGGCGACGGATTTCTGGATTACGGCGACACGCCGGCTTACCCGGGCATCTATGAAGCCGCGTCCACGATCGTAGGCACCACCCTGGCCGCCTGCCGCGCCGTCATGTCCGGCGACTGCCGGCGGGCGTTCATTCCCATTGCCGGTCTTCACCACGCGCGGCGGGATGCGGCCGCCGGATTTTGCGCCTTCAACGACTGCGGCGTAACCATCGAGACCCTGAAGCAGAGCTATGGGCTCACGCGCGTCGGCTACGTGGATATCGACGCCCACCACGGTGACGGGGTCTACTACGGCTTCGAGGACGACGATGCGGTGGTGTTTGCCGACCTGCACGAGGACGGGCGCTTTCTCTATCCGGGCACCGGTGCCGAACACGAGCGCGGCATCGGCGCTGCCAAGGGCACCAAGCTCAACATTCCCATGCCGCCGGACGCCGGCGACCGCCAGTTCTTCGAGGTCTGGGAGCAGGTCGAGGCATTCATCGCCAACGGTCGTCCGCAGTTCATACTTTTTCAATGCGGCGCCGACAGCGTCTCCGGCGATCCCATTACCCATCTTCGCTACTCCACCGCGGCCCACGCCCATGCCGCCACCCGGCTTTGCGCCCTGGCGGACGACTGCTGCCAGGGCCGGCTGCTGGCGATGGGCGGCGGCGGCTACAACCGGCGGAATCTGGCGCTGGCCTGGTGCGCGGTGTTGGAAGCCATGATCGCCGCAACGCCGGTGACCCGGTAAGATTCGCAGATGCACTGCCCCTTTTGTAACGATAGCGACACCC
>DATIPL010000063.1:0-8399 GCA_035471965.1 Gammaproteobacteria bacterium | reverse complement strand
GCCTGTTATTCGCTCTTGCCACCGGATCGACCGGCATGAGCGGCGGATGGGGGAAGCGCTCATCGAGGTACTCCATGATGATTTGTGGCTCGTACAGCACCAGCTCGCGATCTACGAGCGTAAGAATCGATCCGTATGGATTCAGGTCCTTGAGATCCTCGACCGAATCTTCGGTCGTAACGCTCTGTATCTCGACGTTTATCGCCTTTTCGGCCAGAACGAATCGTACCGCATGACTCGCCGGATCCAGCGGATCGGAATACAGGGACATGACGGACCTGCGGTTCGCCAGCAACGCCATTAGCTTAACTCCGGATTGTTCCCGCGGGGGGATAGCACGATTACCTCCAGGCTCCACGCCGCCGTTGATTAATCACGGCACCTACCACAGTTCAAACGTGGAACCGGAGCGATGTCAGTGAACGTCCTTCCAGTACTCCTTATACAGGCCGTAGCTCAGAACGAACAGCACCGCTAGAAAAACCAGCACCCATATGCCGATATCGTACCGAACCAGCTGCGCCGGCTCGCCCATGTAGACGAGAAAGTTCACCAGATCCCGGGCGGCTTTGCGGAACTGCCCCGGCTCCATGGCGCCCGCCTGGACCACTCGGAGCCGATCGGTGGCTTCGACGTGCGAGCCGTCCGAAAGAGTCAGCCTCGTATGCAGCAGAATGTCTTCGCCCGCCGCTTCCAGGGCGTGCAGATGGTCGGACTCTACGTTTTCGGGTCGCTCGGCGGTCACGTATTCCTGGATCCCCTGCTCGGGCCACAGCACGTGGGGCATGGCGACGTCGGCAAAAACGACGTTATTCACCCCGAACGGCCTGCCCGGATCCTTGTCCTCATAGAAGGTCACCAGGTACGAGTACAGCCAATCCGCGCCGCGAGCGCGAGCGATAACAGAAAGATCCGGCGGCGGCACCCCGAACCACCTGGCGGCGTTTTCCGCGGGCATGGCCACGTCCATCTTGTCGACAACTTTGTCGCCGGCGAACAGCATGTTTTGCTCCACCTGTTCGTCGCTCAAGCCCAGATCCTGTCCCATGCGGTTGTAGCGCATGAAGCTGGCGGAATGACAGCTCACGCAATAATTCACGAACAGCTTGGCGCCGCGCTGAAGCGAGGCCTTGTCGCTCAGATCCGGATCGGCTTCCAGCAGATTGATTGCCGCTCCCACTGCCATGCCCGTTACGGGCAGGGCGGCGAGCAGCGCGGCAAGCAGGAAGTTCTTGATCCTCACGTCACGCGCTCCGGAACCGGCTTTGAGGCGTTGAGACCCGGCCTGAATACCGGACCCAGATAAAACAGCAGAAAGTAGCCGATGGGGAGAAGCGCGCTCAGCGCGATGAGGCCGCCTTTATTTGGATCGAATCTCAGCCAGTCCCCGATCAGCATCAGCACCAGCAACACGACAACCGTGCGGCCGTAGTAGGTGGCGCTCCTTTCCTTACTGTAGATCCAGAGCGTCAGGAACCACAGAAAATACAGCTCGCCCAGGCGCAGGCCGAGCTCGGATTTCCCGGGCGTGGGCGGCTGGGTGCCGAGATAACCCAGAATCACGAAAGTCACGGCAAACACCGCCAGCGCCAACGTGTACAGGGTACTGCGGTACCGGATGGACTTGACCGGGTGACGGTCGAGCCACGGCAGAACGAAAAAGATCAGCACCGCGACGAACATTGCTATTACGCCTGTGAGCTTGTCCGGAATCGCGCGGAGAATCGCGTAATAGGGGGTGAAATACCAGACCGGAACGATGTGCTCCGGCGTCGTCAGGGGATCCGCGGGCACGAAATTTGCGCTTTCCAGAAACCAGCCGAAAAAACCGGGTGCGAAAAACATGACGATCGCGAAGATGATCAAAAAAGCCACCGCGCCCATGATGTCCTTCACCGTGTAATAGGGATGGAAGGGGATCCCGTCCTGAGGAATGCCCTCGGCGTTCTTGTTCTTCTTGATCTCCACGCCGTCGGGATTGTTGGAGCCCACCTCGTGCAGCGCCATGATATGCGCAGCGACCAGCCCCAGCAGCACCAGCGGCACGGCAACGACATGGAACGAGAAGAAACGATTCAGCGTCGCGTCGGAAACCACATAGTCGCCCCGGATCCAAAGAGCCAAATCCTCACCGACCCAGGGAATTGCGCCGAACAGCGAGACGATCACCTGCGCGCCCCAGAAAGACATCTGGCCCCACGGAAGAAGGTAGCCGAAGAAGGCTTCTGCCATGAGAGCCGCGTAAATCATCATCCCCAGTATCCAGATGAGCTCGCGGGGATACTTGTACGAGCCGTACATGATCCCCCGAAACATGTGCAGATATACGACGATGAAAAAGAACGACGCGCCGGTGGAGTGCATATAGCGAATGGCCCAGCCCCACGGCACTTCGCGCATGATGTATTCCACGGACGCGAACGCGTGCTCCGCAGACGGCTTGTAGTGCATGGTGAGCCAGATCCCGGTAATGATCTGAAGCACCAGAACCAGCAGCGCCAGGGAGCCGAAGAAGTACCAGAAGTTGAAGTTCTTGGGCGCGTAGTATTTGGCCAGGTGCTCGTTCCACAGCTTGGTGAGCGGAAAGCGCGTATCGGTCCAGTCGAGCAGTCCGGTGAGAAATGCTTTCATCACGCGGCCTCCTGATCCACGCCGATGATGATGCGGCTGTCGCTCAAATACTTATAGGGCGGCACTTCGAGATTGGTGGGCGCCGGCACGCCGGCGTATACCCTGCCGGCCATGTCGAAGCGCGAGCCGTGGCAGGGACAGAAGAAGCCGCCTCTCCACTGCGGGCCCAGGTCGTCGGGGGCAACCTCGGGACGATAGGTGGGCGAGCATCCCAGGTGGGTGCAAAGTCCCACCAGCACGAGGTATTCGGGCTTGATGGCGCGGTGAGGATTCTGCGCATAGGGCGGCTGCTGCGCCACTTGCGAGTTGGGGTCCCGAAGCTTCTCCTCCACGGTTACCAGGGAAGCCAGCTGCTCCTGCGTCCTGCGGACGATCCACACCGGCTTGCCCCGCCACTTGACCGTGGTCATTTGCCCCGGCTCGAGCTTGCTGATGTCCTCCTCCACCGGCGCGCCGATGGCTTTGGCGCGTTCGCTGGGCTGAAACGACGCAACGAAAGGTACCGCCGCGAATGCCGCTCCAACCGCGCCGACCACGGTGGTCGCACCCGTGAGGAACCGGCGCCGTCCAATATCTACGCCATCACCGCTCATGATCTGATGAAGACTCCTAAGCTGGGAGCGCCGGATGAGTTGTTTTTTTCAATCGGCCCGGGAAACAAAAACAGCGCGAAAAGACGGAACGCGCTAGGTTTTTGATCGTCCTATAAGCGCCGGAGCAGGTCAAGGCCGCGACCGCGTCAGGCATTGCCGGACCGTTGAACGCCTTTCTCCTCCAGGGTCCGCTCCAGCGCGGCGAGGAAAGCCGCATTCTCCTCGGCAGTGCCGACCGTCACCCTGAGGCAGTTCCGGAGGGTGGGCGCCGTGCCGTGCAGATTCTTGATCAGAACGTTTCGCCGCCTCAGCCCGTCGAATATCGACTGTGCGCCGACGCCAGATGACCGAAAGAGCAGGAAATTGGCATGGCTCGGCCATACCCGCAGCCCCTCGACCCCGGCGAGCGCCGTGGTCAGCGCTTCCCTCTGACGGCAGATTTCATCGGCCTGTCGGCGGAAAACGTCGCGGTGTTCCAGCGCGAAAACCGCCGACCGCTGCGTGAGCACATTGATGTTGTAGGGCAAGCGAAGTTTCTCCAGCTGTTCCGCCCAGGCGCTTGCGCACACCAGATAGCCTAGACGGAGACCCGCCAGACCGAGTTTGGACAGGGTGCGCATCACCACCACGTTGTCGAATTCGCGCCAGCGCGCGATCCACGTATCGCCGGCGAAAGGCGCATACGCCTCGTCCATGACCAACAGGCCGTCGGCCGCGCGCGCCAGCTCCGCAATCGCCGCGGCGTCGAAAAGGTTCCCGGTGGGGTTGTTGGGATAGGCGAGGAAAAGCAGCGAAGGCCGGTGCCGGTTCACCGCGGCGAGCATCGCTTCGGCGTCAAGTACGAAGCGTTCCCGCTCGAGCGGCACCTGGATGAATTTCATGCCGGCGCCGATAGCGCAGCGTTCGTACATGACGAAGCTCGGGGTCACCGAAAGCACCGCCGCAGACGGTCGAGCGAATAAGGTGCACAGCAGCTGGATGAGTTCGTCGGATCCGTTTCCAAGCACCAGCGGCTGATCTCGGTCGAGGCCTTCCGACTTTCGGAGACTCTCCTTGAGTTCGGCCGCTTCGGGATCCGGATAGCGATTGACCGGCGTGTCGCGCAACCGCCCGATCCACTCCGCGCGCAGCTCCGGCGGCCAGGGATGCGGGTTTTCCATAGCGTCCAGCTTCACCATCCCGCTGGCGTCGGTGACGCTGTACGGCGCAAAGTCCCGAATCTCGGGTCTCACCAAGCGCTCCACCCGCCGTGCTGCATTCGCTGCTGCAGCGGGCGGGGCCTTGATCCGCTCACTCACTGCCGCTTCGAATCTCGGCGGATCGGGCATGGGCGGTGAGCGCCTCGCCCCGAGCCAGATGCGCGGCCAAGCCGCCCAACGCGCGCGCGCCTTCCGGCGTGCAGTGGATGACGCTGGAGCGCTTTTGAAAGTCGTAGACGCCCAGAGGCGAGCTGAATCGCGCCGTTCCCCCGGTAGGCAGCACGTGATTGGGTCCGGCGCAGTAGTCTCCCAAGGCTTCGGCGGTAAAGCGTCCCATAAAAATGGCGCCGGCGTTGCGCACGGCGGGCAGCAGCGCATCCGGATCCCCCACCGACAGTTCCAGATGCTCCGGCGCCATCCGGTTGGCGACGGCAACAGCCTGGTCCAGGTTCTCGACTCGGATCAAGGCGCCGCGGCGGGTGAGCGAGCGGCGAATGATGTCTGCGCGTTCCATTCTCGGCAACAGGCGCGCCATGGCATCGGCCACCCGATCGATATAGCCCCCATCCGGGCAGACGAGAACAGCGCGAGCGTCCTCGTCGTGCTCCGCCTGAGAGAACAAATCCAGAGCGGTCCAGTCCGCAGGCGCGCTGCCATCGCTGACGATGAGAATCTCCGACGGCCCGGCGATCATGTCGATGCCCACTTGCCCAAACACCAGCCGCTTGGCCGTTGCCACATAAGCGTTCCCCGGGCCAACGATTTTGTCCACGCGTTCGATGCTCTCGGTGCCGTAGGCGAGCGCGGCCACCGCCTGCGCGCCGCCCACGGTGAGCACCTCGGTGACCCCGGCAACGCGGGCCGCCGCCAGCACCAGCTCGTTCAGCACCCCGTCGGGCGCCGGCACCGCCAGCACCACCTTGGAGACACCGGCCACCGCGGCCGGGATGGCGTTCATCAGCACCGAAGAGGGATAGGCGGCTTTACCGCCGGGCACGTAGAGTCCCACGCGTTCCAGCGGCGTAACCTGCTGCCCGAGGCGCGTGCCGTGCTCGTCGATGAAGGACCATGACTGCTGCAGCTGCCTGGTGTGGTAGTCGCGAATCCGTCCGGCGGCAGTTTCGAGCGCGCGCCGCGTTGCGTCGTCACTGGCGGCCCAAGCCTGTGCGATTCGAGATTCGGACACAAACAGGTCTCGCACGCTATCCGCATCGAGGCGATCGAGGCGGCAGGTATGGTCCAGCACTGCGGCATCGCCGCGCCGGCGAACATCATCGATGATCTGCCGCACCCTGGCCTCCACTCCGGCGTCGGACTCGGGCGGCGAGGAAACCAGCGCTTCCAGCCCGGGGCCAAATCCAGGATCGGAAGCGTCCAGTCGTAAAATAGCGATGGGCTCTGTCAACGGGTCTACCTGTGGGCGGCCGCCTGAATCGCGCTGGCGGAAACGGCATCGGCCAGCCGGTCGATGACGGCCTTGATGGCGGAGTGTTTCATCTTCATGGATCCTTTGTTCACCACCAGCCTGGAGCTGATCTCGGCGATGTCGTCGAGCACCACCAGCCCGTTGGCCTTGAGCGTGTTGCCGGTATCCACCAGGTCGACGATCCAGTCCGCCAGACCCACCTGCGGTGCGAGCTCCATCGAGCCGCTCAAGGGGATGATTTCAACCTGAGTGCCGCGTTCGGCAAAAAAGCGCCGAGTCGTTTCTGCGTACTTGGTCGCTACCCGGGGCCGTTTGCCGTGGCCGCGTCGATCCCTCCGGCCCGCAACCACCATCCGGCAGCGCGCAATGCCGAGATCAAGAGGCTCGTACAGGTTCAGGCCCCCCAGCTCCATCAGCACGTCCTTGCCGGAAATGCCCAGATCCGCCGCCCCGTATTCCACGTAGATCGGCACGTCCTGGGCGCGAATGACGAGCAGGCGAAATTCGCCGCCTTTGACCGGTATCACCAGCTTGCGACTGGATCGAGGGTCCTCTTCCGGCTCGATCCCCGCGCGATACAAGAGCGGCAACGCCTGCTCGAGGATGCGTCCCTTGGAGAGGGCCAGGGTGATCATGGATGCTCATCCTTCATCCCGGCACCCGCCGAATGCGCGCACCGAGCTTGGCGAGCTTCTCTTCGATGCTCTCGTAGCCCCGGTCGATGTGATAAATGCGGTCCACAGTGGTGTCACCTTCCGCCACCAGGCCGGCCAGCACCAGGCTCGCGGAAGCGCGCAGATCCGTGGCCATCACCGGCGCCGCCGTGAGGTGCTGCACCCCGTGGGTCACCGCGGTGTTGCCCTGCAGGCGAATGTCCGCGCCCATGCGCTGCAGCTCGTGGATATGCATGAAGCGGTTTTCGAACACGGTCTCCGAGATCATGCCAGTGCCGTTGGCGACGACGTTTACCGCCGTGAACTGCGCCTGCATGTCGGTGGGGAAAGCGGGATACGGCGAGGTGCGAACGTTCACCGCCCGCGGTCGGTCGCCGTGCATGTCTATCTCGATCCACGAATCGCCGAGGGTAATGTCGGCGCCGGCTTCCTTCAGCTTCTCGATCACCGCTTTGAGCATTTCCGGGCGCGTGTCCTTGAGGCGCACGTGTCCCCCGGTAATGGCGGCAGCGGCGAGGTAGGTTCCGGTCTCGATGCGGTCGGGCAGAACATCGTAGCGGGTGCCGTTGAGCGAATCGACACCCTCGACCAGTATCGTGTCGGTGCCCGCACCCTCGATGTGGGCCCCCATGGCGGTCAGGCAGTTGGCCAGATCCACGACTTCGGGCTCGCGCGCCGCATTTTCTATCGTGGTCGTGCCCTTGGCCAGAGTTGCGGCCATCATCAGGTTTTCGGTGCCGGTCACGGTAACCAGATCCATGACCAGTCGCGTCCCGCGGAGCCTCTTGGCTTTCGCGTGGATGAAACCGTTCTCGACTTTGATATCCGCGCCCATCTTGGAAAGTCCCTGAATATGCAGGTTCACCGGGCGCGAGCCGATGGCGCATCCGCCCGGCAGAGACACCAGGGCCTCGCCGAAGCGCGAAACAAGCGGACCGAGCACGAGTATGGATGCGCGCATGGTCTTGACCAGCTCGTACGGGGCGTAAAACTCTTTAATAGACGAAGAGTCCACCTCGATATTCATGCGCTCGTCCACCACCAGCTCCACGCCCATACGACCGAGAAGCTCCATGGTCGTGGTGATATCGTGCAGGTGCGGGATATTGCCCACGGTAACCACGCCGTCCGACAACAGCGTGGCGGCGAGTATAGGCAGCGCCGCATTCTTGGCGCCCGACACGCGGATCTCCCCTTTGAGGGGAGCCCCACCGGTTATGATCAGCTTGTCCACGATTCTATATTCGCCTCGGGCGAGCTCTAAGCCCTCAGAGTTTCCCAGTCCTTACGAGTGTAGGTCTTGATCGAGAGCGCGTGGACCGCGTCGGTGTCGAAGCGGTCGCCGAGCACAGCGTAGACCATGCGGTGCTGCTCGAGCATCGACTTTCCCGAGAAAGCGTCGCTGATGACGATGGCGTCGAAATGGCGGCCGTCGCCGCTGACGCGGACTTCGGCGTCTGTGAATCCCTGTTCTATGAGCCGTTTGAGCTCTTCAGACTCCATCGGTGCGGTTCTCTAGGGTCACGCTGAGGGGCGACGCCAGTCTGGACTGAAAAACGAAGCATTGTAACCGCGCGAGCGAAAGCGGTGAAATTATGCAAAGAGAAGTGAAACGGGCCCGTCGGGGAGTCGGTCGGCGGCGGGCCTTCAATCACCGGCCATCAGGATGCGGTCGAGCTTGCTCATGCGGGCGATTGCCAGCATCTGATCCGGCATGTTGACGACCTGGAGTCCGGCGTCCCTGCGCTTTGCCTGCTTCAGCCACTCTACCATCAGGGCAAGGCCGGCGCTGTCGGCCCGGGTCACGGAGTCGAGATCCAGGGTCACGTCGCGGTCTCCTCGAAGCACCTCGACGCCGCGTTCATGCAAACTGCTT
>DATIPL010000062.1:0-9370 GCA_035471965.1 Gammaproteobacteria bacterium | reverse complement strand
GACGCGCAGCGTTCGGCCGCGCCAGCCCAGCAGCAGACCCGACGGCGTTCCCGATTGCGTCTCGGTGACCGCGGCTTCGATTCGCCCCGCATCGCCGCCGCCCCGATCCAGGTCGAGATTCGCGCTGAAGGCGTCCAGGTCGCGGTCATCCATCAGGCCGATACCCCTGGCGGTGTTCAGCAGCAGATTGCCGTGGTCGTCCAGATAGACGCCCACGATGCTTTCGACCGTCTCCCCGGTATGGGTATAAAGCCCGTCATCGGCGCCGAGGCGGTAGATCCAGGGCGTGTACTCGAGCCGAACGTAGACGCGCTGAGGACCGTTCTGAAAGAACCAGCGTCCGGAATCGTCCGACGCGTAATTGCGGTTGACGAAGGCGACGGCCTTGCGGTGGCCGAGACGTGCTCCTTTAATGCGCCAATCGCCGCGGCGGTCCAGCGCCAGCCAGCCGTAGACCGCGGGAACGTGCGGCCATCTGGCCATCGCCCGGATGACGTACTCGTCCATGGACCTCGCAGGCTCCGTCAGCGCGAGTGGTAACCAGACCAGAACCTATCCCAAAATCAGCGAGCGCAGGCGAGACAAGGCGAAAACAGGCTGAATAAGCGGAGTGTATACGCCAGTAGATGAGCATTTCGAGCCTGTTTTCAACGCCGTTAGGCTAAGCACGGCAATATTGAGATGGGCTCTATGGAAGAGCTGCCGATCTCCCGCCATCTGAGCCGACGCGGTCCGACGGAGCGGGATTCCATGAGCGACGACTACGAAGCGATCATCAATTTCTGGCTCGGCGATGCCGGCGACTCGGCTGAGGCGCTGCAGTCCCGGAGTCGCGTCTGGTTCTCTGCCGACCCGGAACTCGATGCCGAGATCCGGTCGCGATTCGGCGGGCTTCTGGCGAGCGAGGCGCAGGGGGTGTACGAGGGCTGGCAGGCAGCGCCGCGCGGACGTCTCGGCCTGATCATTCTTTTCGATCAGTTTCCGCGAAATGTCTACCGCGGCACCGCCAGGGCTTTTGCCTTCGACGGGAAGGCGCTGAGTTTGAGCCAGACAGGCATCGACGCCGGACTGGACCAGTCACTTGGATCCCTGGAGCGCATGTTCTTCTATATGCCGCTGCAGCATGCCGAGGCGTCCGACCCCCAGGACCGCTCGGTGGCGCTGTTTGAAGCCCTGACGGCGTCGTGCCCGTCCGGGCAGCGCCGGTTCTTCGAGCTGTCGCTGAGCTTCGCCCGGGAGCACCGGGACCTGATCGCGCGTTTCGGCCGCTTTCCGCACCGCAACCGGCTCCTCGGACGCGAGTCCACGGAGGAGGAAATCGCCTATCTGGAAGGTGGCGGGAAAACCTTCGGTCAGTAGTCCATGCTATTTCTTGCCGCGCCTTTCTGTATACTGCGCGGCCCTCTTTTGATTGAGACGACTGATTTTGGACGCGCTGCGCAATATCGCCATCATCGCCCACGTGGATCACGGCAAGACCACGCTGGTGGACCGTCTGCTTCAGCAGACGGGCACGCTGGGGACCCGCGGCGCGCGCATCGAGCGCGCCATGGATTCCAACGATCTGGAGCGAGAGCGCGGTATCACTATCCTGTCCAAGAACACCGCCATCGAATGGCAGGGCTACCGCATCAACATCGTCGATACTCCGGGACACGCGGATTTCGGCGGCGAGGTGGAGCGGGTGCTATCCATGGTGGACTCGGTGCTGCTGCTGGTGGACGCGGTGGACGGTCCCATGCCTCAGACGCGCTTCGTAACCCAAAAGGCCTTTGCCCAGAAGCTCAATCCCATCGTGGTCATCAACAAGATCGACCGCGATGGCGCGCGCCCCGGGTGGGTGCTGGACAAGACCTTCGACCTCTTCGATCGCCTTGGCGCGACCGAGAGCCAGCTCGACTTCCCGGTGGTGTATGCATCCGCGCTCAAGGGCTACGCAGATCTGGATCCCGGGGTCGATGCGGGCGACATGACGCCCCTGCTCGAGACCATCGTCAAACATGTGCCGCCGCCGTCGGTGACCCTGGACGGGCCATTTCAGATGCGCATCAGCGCGCTGGATTACTCCAGCTACGTGGGCGCCATCGGCATCGGGCGGATCCAGCGCGGAACCGTTGCCACCAACAAGGCTGTGGTCCTGATTGGCGCCGACGGCGAAAGG
Source organism: Gammaproteobacteria bacterium (assembly GCA_035471965.1). Classification (GTDB taxonomy): domain Bacteria; phylum Pseudomonadota; class Gammaproteobacteria; order HK1; family HK1; genus CAMYJH01. The sequence goes on along the minus strand of DATIPL010000062.1, from coordinate 7,209 downwards.
CGAGGCGGGCGCGTGCTGCAGGTGCTTTCTTCACGCGGCCTGGAACGCGTCCCGGTGGAGCGGGCCGAGGCCGGCGACATCATCGCGGTCACGGGAATCGAGAACCTGCGCATCTCCGACACGCTTTGCGATCCGGCTACCGTTGAAGCGCTGCCGGCGCTCACCGTGGACGAACCCACGGTGAGCATGGGGTTCCAGGTCAATACCTCGCCCTTCGCGGGACGCGACGGAAAATTTCTCACCAGCCGGCAGATCCGTGAGCGATTGATGCGCGAGCTGATTCACAACGTCGCGCTCAAAGTGGAGGAAACCGACGATCCGGATCGGTTTCTGGTATCGGGACGCGGAGAGCTGCATCTTTCCATCCTCATCGAGAACATGCGGCGGGAAGGTTACGAGCTTGCTATCTCGCGGCCCGAAGTGATTCTCCGAGAGGTCGACGGAAAAGTCCTGGAGCCCTACGAGCAGCTGGCGGTGGACGTGGATGAGCGGTATCAGGGCGAAGCGATGGAGCTTCTGGGCCAAAGGCGGGGCGATCTCCAGAACATGGTGCCCGACGGCAGGGGGCGCGTGCGTCTGGAATACGTCATCCCCGCCCGCGGCCTGATTGGATTCCGCACCGAGTTTCTCACCGCAACCTCGGGCACCGGCCTCATGTATCACACCTTTTCCCACTACGGTCCGAGGCGAGAAGGCCAGTTCGGGCGGCGCGTCAACGGTGTGCTCATTGCCAATGCCGGCGGCAAGGCGCTGGCCTATGCGCTGTTCAATCTGCAGGACCGCGGGAGAATGTTCGTAGGCCCGGGAGACGACGTCTACGAAGGCATGGTCGTCGGCATCCACTCCCGGGACAACGATCTGGTGGTGAACCCGATGAAGGCCAAGCAGCTCACCAACATCCGCGCCGCGGGCTCCGACGAGAACATCCTGCTCACGCCGCCAATCCGCTTCACCCTCGAGCAGGCGCTGGAGTTTATCGATGACGACGAGCTGGTGGAGGTCACCCCGCGCGGCATCCGCCTGCGCAAGAAGCTTCTGAAGGAGCACGAGCGAAAGCGGGCGACGAGGATGGCGGGATGATTCGTATGTCGTATATCGAATGTCGAATATCGGTCCAACGATTCTGAGCCCTGCCCGCCAGGTAACCGTGTAGGAGCACCCTCACGCCTTCGCGGATGCACCGCTTCGGCGAGGCGAGTGGGCGCGAACTCTGTGTGTCGCGACAAGTTCTACCTTAATATTTCGACGTCCAAGCAAAGCCGCTGAACTGGATTCGCGTTCAGTCGCCAATAAATCTCTCGGAAAATGATCGGTATCCTCCAGCGCGTCAGCCATGCGGAAGTCGTCGTGGACGGCGAGCGTATTGCGGCCATCGAGAAGGGACTGATGGTGCTCGTGGGAGTCGAACGGGGTGACGGTGCGCCCCAGGCCGCCCGCCTTGCGGACCGGCTGCTTGGATACCGCGTATTCCCGGACGCCGAGGGGAGGATGAATTTGAGCCTCGGAGATATCGACGGCGGCCTGCTGCTGGTTCCCCAGTTCACCCTGCCGGCGGATACGAGCAAGGGAATGCGGCCGAGCCTGAGTCGCGCGGCGCCTGCGGATGAGGGCGAGCGTCTATTCGAGATCCTGGTGGCGCACGCGCGGTCGAAGCATGCGCGAGTAGAATGCGGGCAGTTCGGGACGCACATGGCGGTGACGCTGACCAACGACGGCCCGGTGACGTTCACCCTGAGGGTGGCGCCAGGCGAGTAAGCCGGCGCCCGTTGCCGCTCCGAAGCCGAAGGACTGCGCGCAAAGGTGCTGCGACGGCAGGCGCCCTGCAGCGTCGCATTCCACATCACACCTTGTCGGGCCGTGCCCGGTTGGAATCGCGACCACGCCTGTCTCCTGCCACGGGAGTGCACACGCGATCAGCCGAAGCCGTTCAACGCCGGCTCTGCACTACAGGCCCAATCCGTAACCCGATAGACTCTGCCGCTTCCAGCCCGGAATCTGTCGGGCGCCTGGACAAAAGCCGTTCATGAACGCCCTGCTCAACGTCTCTCTGCCGGTGTTCGGAGTCATTTTCTGCGGCTACCTGTCGGCGAGACTGGGGATTCTCGGTGCGCAAAGCACAGAGGCCCTGAACAGCTTCGTTTATTACTTCGCTCTGCCCGCCCTGCTTTTCATCTTCGTTGCCCGGGCGCCGGTGGAACGCATTTTCTACTCGCCGTTTCTGGCCGCCTGGGGCGGGGGTCTCGCAGTCACGCTGTTTCTCATGCTGGTTGTTTCGAGGGTGTTCTACGCGGACGGGCTCGGCGTAATGACGCTTCGCGCCATGAACGCAATTTTCGCCAATACCGGCTACATGGGAATCCCGCTGGTCATGACCGCATACGGCGAAGCCGCCGCCCTTCCCGCCATCATGGCGACGGTGACCATGTCAGTGGTGTTCATACCTTTGATGATCATGCTGCTGGAAATCGACCGGCACGGTGAAACGGATTTCGTCGCCATCGTTCGCGGGGTGGGCACGGCGCTGGTCAAGAATCCCATCGTGATCCCGGTGGCGCTGGGCGTCATCGTAACGCTGACGGAATTTCCCCTGCCCCTGCCGCTGGCCAATCTCGCGGATCTCCTCGGTAACGCCGCCGGACCCTGCGCGCTGTTTGCCATGGGCATGTTTTCCGCCGGTCAGTCGCTGCGATCGGGGATAGCGGAAACGAGCGTGATGACGGCAACCAAGCTCGTCGTGCACCCGCTGGTTACCTGGGTTCTGGTCACCCGCGTGTTCGAAATGGATCATCTCTGGGCGGTGGTGACGGTGATTGTCGCCGGCCTTCCTACCGGCGCGACCTGCTTCGTGCTGGCTCAGCGCTACGGGGTCTTCGTTGCCCGCACCTCATCGGTGACCTTCGCCTCCACCCTGTTGTCCGTGATCACGGTCTCCGCGCTGCTGGCCATCGTGAAGACCACCATTCCCGCGACCTGACGGGTGTCCCGGAGCAGAAATGCCGCCGACGGGAACAGGCTGAATCCATGGTCAAGCTCGAACCCGATCGCTATTTGACCCGGCACCAGACCGCGGCCGGACCGCGCTGGGCGATCAACGGGCTCGGCCTGCCCGACGCGTTCCACCTGGACCTGCTGCTGCAGCGCTCGCTTTCCGACATCGAGGACGCGCTCGATTCCGTCGTCACCGAAGAGCCGGTGGAAGGTGCGCTGATGGCGCCCATCGAGGACACCCAGGAGGTATGGGCCGCCGGGGTGACCTACGTGCGCAGCCGGGAGGCGCGGGTGGCGGAATCGTCCACGGCGGATCTCTACCAAAGGGTTTACGACGCGGATCGGGTGGAGCTGTTCTTCAAGGCCGTCGGCTGGCGCGTCCTGGGCCACGGCGACGCGGTGCGGGTGAGGCGGGATTCAAACTGGAACGTGCCCGAGCCGGAGCTCACCCTGCTGGTCAACCGCGCCGGCGAGCCCGTCGGTTACACCGCCGGCAACGACGTCTCTTCCCGGGACATCGAGGGACAAAATCCGCTCTATCTCCCTCAGGCGAAGATCTACGACGGCGCCTGTGCTCTGGGTCCGGGCATCGTCATCGCCTCCGCCGATGCCATGCGAGCGCTGCCCATCCGGATGACCGTCGAGCGCAGCGGCGAAGTCCTGTTCGCCGGCGAAACGTCGACGACGAAACTCAAGCGCTCGCTGGAAGAGATGGTGCGCTGGCTGACCCGGGAGCTGAGCTTCCCCGAGGGCGCCTTCCTCATGACCGGCACCGGCCTGGTGCCGCCGGACGAGTTCTCCCTGGCCGAAGGCGACGAGGTTCGGATCGAGGTCGGCGGGCTGATGCTGGAAAACCGAGTCGCCTGAGCAGGGAGGGTGTGAAGTGAGTCAGCGCTGACTCCACGCCTGCGTCATGCCCGCCGGGCTCAAATGGTGGTGTTTCGCGGCCTGACTTGTGCAGCGCCGCGTGAGCCCGAGAGGCGATGCGCATCCACAACCGGGAGAGTTCTTCAGGCGTGTCTTCCGGCAGCCGGCTGTACTCGCAGGCGGGAAACCGCAGGTCATCGGGATCAAGCCAGAGTGGAATGCGTCCCCTGGCGAGTTCCTTTTCATCGTACGCGCTCGTGATGGCGACCCATTGTGTCCCGGCTGACGACGGCCCTCGAGCGTAAGCGGAGCGGCGCCCGGCGACCCATGCCTTCCCGCTTGCCCGGGCATCGGTCAAACTCCCCGGTCCACCCACGACCTGAATACAATCAAGCCGAGGTTCCGCACTCATGCACGCCAAAGCGCCCGGCCGGCTGGCGACCCTGTTTGCAGGCGCCTGTCACCTCGACGACCCCCATACGGGAGCGGTGGTTCCGCCCATCGAGCCCGCCACCACCTACGCGCGGGACGCGAACTATTCGCTCCGGCGCGAGGGGATTTCCTACAGCCGAGACGCGAATCCCGGCTACCTTCCTGCAGAGACGGTGCTGCGGGAGGCGGAGGGCGGCGCCGCGGCGCTGCTGTTCGCCTCCGGCATGGCCGCGGCCACGGCAGTATTTCAAAGCTTGAGCCCCGGCGCCCATGTAGTGGTTCCCAGGATCATGTACCACGGACTGCGCGATTGGCTGAAAGACTTCTGCCCTCGTTTCGGCATCGGCATCGACAGCTTCGACCCCGCCGATCCCGACGGGATCGAGCGCGCGATCCGAAAAGGAAAGACCCGCCTGGTGTGGATCGAAACGCCGGCCAATCCCACCTGGGACGTCACCGACATCGCCGCGGCCGCCGAGATTGCCCACTCTGCCGGCGCCAGGCTGGCGGTGGACTCCACTGTAGCGACTCCGATCCTCACGCGCCCCATCGAACACGGCGCGGATGTCGTCATGCACTCCGCCACCAAGTATCTGAACGGCCACAGCGACGTGGTCGCGGGCGCCCTGGTTTTCAAGCAAATGGATGCCGATTACGAGGCCGCCCGGTTCCAGCGCCTGCACGGCGGCGCCGTGCTCGGGCCCTTCGAAGCCTGGCTTCTGCTGCGCGGCATGCGGACACTTCAACTTCGCGTTGCCAGAGCCTGCGAAAGCGCGCTGCGCATTGCCGCCCATTTTGAGCACCATCCGGCTATCGAGCAGGCGCGCTACCCGGGACTTGAAAGCCACCCCGGACACGCCGTTGCCGGCCGGCAAATGAGCGGGGGCTACGGTGGCATGCTTTCGCTGCTGGTCAAGGGCGACCAGAGCGCGGCGCGAATCGTGGCCATGCGAACCCGTGTGTTCCGGACGGCCACTTCTCTCGGTGGAGTGGAAAGCCTGATCGAGCATCGCGCCACGGTGGAGGGCCCGAACAGCCCGATACCGGCGAATCTGCTGCGGCTTTCGGTAGGAATCGAGGCGGTGGAAGATCTGATCCAGGATCTGGAGCAGGCGCTTGATTGAGCTCAGCCGCTGCGGTCTTCCGCTGCGCTGGCACAGCCGATGCAAAGATGCGCCGCCGGGTCGATGTCCAGGCGCTCGCAAGCAATGGGATTCCCGCAGCTCAAGCAGTAACCGAACTCGCCGTCCTCGATGCGCTTGATCGCAGCGCGAATGCGGGAGAGCTGAAGGGCCCGCCGGCGTTCGCTCTCCACCGACATGGCCTGGGAACGGATCGCGTCCATGCGCGAGAGCCTGCCAACCCGGGATTGATCCAGCTCCACGGTCTGCGATGCCTCGGACCCGTCTGCCGCCACGGACTCGAGATCGGCCTGAAGCGCCTTCAGCCTTTCGAGAAAGGCGGCGACGTCGATTCCCGGCGCGTCACTCATTGCAGATTTCGCCCGCATCGTCGAAACGAACCTCAACACTAACACGGGCGACCGGGAGCGTCGTGGGACCCCGTGCTTTGACCGGGCGCGGGAGGTCGCCGCAAAGCTTCCGGATGACGCCGCGGCCATCTCGAATCAGTCACCGGGCTCTCGACGTCCGGCGCCGCGGTCGAGCGCGGCTTCGGCCGGCCGGTGCCGGGATCGGCTCCGGCTCGAGAGCCGGACACGCAAAAGGGCGATGCATCCGCGCCGTCAGAGAGCGTCCACGGCGTACCGCTGCTGACACTGTGCAGGCGGTCATCTCTCGAGCCTTATCCGTCCGCGGGCGTGCGAATTCGCCACGAGGCGCTAGAAGATCGAAATGCCGGTCTTGGTGGTGAAGAGCTCCAGCGCCAGCGTGCCCGCGAGGGAGTTTCCTTTTTCGTTGAGCCCGGGAGACCACACCGCGACCGAGAGGCGATTGGGGATCACCGCGACGATACCGCCGCCGACGCCGCTCTTGCCCGGCATGCCTACGCGAAAGGCAAAGTCACCCACCGCGTCGTAGGTCCCGCAGGTCAGCATTACGGCGTTGATGCGCTTTGCCTGGCTTTCCGTCAGCAGCCGTTCGCGAGTCCACGGGCATCGACCACCGTTGGCCAGGAAAGAAAGGGATCTGGCCAGGTCCAGGCAGCTCATCGACAGCGAGCACTGATAAAAATAGAAGTCCAGCACCTCATCCACGTCGTTTTCGAGGTTACCGAAACTCTTGATGAAATTTGCCAGGGCCACGTTGCGGTAACCGGTCGCCCGCTCCGATCGCGCCACGTCCGGATCATGTTCAATCGACGGGTTGTCGCTTCGGGCTCTAACGAAATCCAGCAGCACGCGCCGGCAATCGGCAACCCTGGATCGGACAATGTCGGAGATGACGATCGCACCGGCGTTGATGAAAGGGTTTCTCGGAATTCCGTTTTCGTACTCGAGCTGCACCAGGGAGTTGAAAGCAGTGCCGGAGGGTTCCCTGCCCACCCGCTTCCACAACGCTTCGCCCTCGTACTTGAGCGCAAGCGTCAGCGTATAAACCTTGGATATGCTTTGTATGGAGAACGGCTCTCCTGCATCGCCTGCCTGGAAGCTCCGGCCGTCCACGGTCTGCACCGCCATTCCGAATTTCGTTTTCGCCACCGAGGCGAGCATGGGGATGTAGTCCGCGACGCGCCCCCTCGCGAGCGATGGCCTGATCTCTTCGATGATCTCGTCGAGCACGATCTGGTAGTTCATTGAGAACGGGTCCGGAAGGTCGAGATGGCGGACTTCAGCGCGTTTAAAGGATCAGCCGCCGCCGCGTGCGGGCCCGCATTACCCGGGTCCACTCGGGAAAGGTCCGGACGTATTCCTCCACCACGGACATGCACGCCGGATCCTCCAGCACCTCGACCCTGATGTCC
>DATIPL010000061.1:0-3172 GCA_035471965.1 Gammaproteobacteria bacterium | reverse complement strand
GAATCTCTATGAGTCGATCTTCCTCGAGCGTCGCTCGTTTACTCAGCATCTGCTGTAAGCTGCGTCCGCGCTCGTAACGCATCACCATGTATGCCGAATTGTTCATTTCGAAAACCGACAGCACCCGAACAATGTTCGGGTGATCGAAGCGGGCCAGGGTGCGGGCCTCGTCCACAAACCGCTCGAGCCCCCATGCGAAGCTCTCGCTGTGGTCCTCAGACACGGGATGGACTGAAAAATCTCTTTCCCGCACCGCAACATCGACGGGAAGATACTCCTTCACCGCCACCTGCTGGTTGAGGTTCGTGTCTTCGGCGAGATAGGTGATTCCGAACCCGCCCTGACCCAGGATCCTTTCGATCCGGTACCAGTGCACCATATACCCGGGCTTGAGGGCGTTGCGGTGGTTTTGGGTGCCCATTTCGGCGATTGAATAAATTGAGTGCGCGAGTGGTCTTATGCAGATTAAGGGTAGACAAAAATGTGAGGGAGGCTCGGTCCGGCGCGGCTCGATTCCGCCGGCCGTTTTGTTTCTCGCCGCGGCACTGGCCGTTGCCGGGGCCATGGCGGAGGCTGAACAGGGAATCGTTCCGCTGCTCCAACGCGCCGACATCATCACCCGGGAGCCCTGGAAATTCGTCGCAGAAACCCGCTACGCGCCGGTGGAAATCGACGGGCGTCGGGCGATCAAGGCCGTCAGCGATTCAAGCGCATCCGGAACCTATCGAAAGATAACCATCGACCTGTACGAAACGCCGGTGCTGCGCTGGAGTTGTCGGGTAGAAAACACCCTCGGAAATATCGCTGAGACAGACAGAGAAGATGATCACTGTCCGGCGCGCGTCTCTGCTCTGGCGGCGCACCCGCTACTCTTTTGGAAGACCCGCGTCCTGTCCTACGTCCGGTGCAGCGCCCAGCCCGAGGAATCCGATTGGCCGAGCGCCTGCATCGACAGCGTGAAAGTAATTGCAGTCTGCGGTGGCGAGCCCGGCCTGGGTGAATGGCACGAGGAATCGCCCAATGTGCGCAAGGACCTCCAGCAGCACTTTGGAAAAGCTGTCCGCTACGTCGACGCCGTCGGTTTCATGACCGATAGCGACGATTCCGGGCGCCGGGCCGTGGCTTATTGCGGCGACGTCTAGTTCAACGAACAGTAGTGGCGGCGAAGGCGAGCTAGTCGGCGCGACGTCTGATTTTCCCTTCGGATTGCACCTTGAGCTTTGCTCGGATGAATCCCTTGTGGGGCACGTGTATGAGATCCGCGATGCGGCGAATGAGATGCACTTCGTATTCGTCAGCATGACCGTCGGCAAAAGCCACCTGCCACAGCATTTCAACCACATGCTGCTTCTGCCCGTGATCGAAGTTGTCATTGATGAGTCGAGTGAATTCGTAGAGTGAGGTGGCGTTTTCGGCTTCTTCTTCCGCCAGATCCACCAGCGTCTGAGTCTCGCGCGCGTCGAGCTCGAACACATTCTGCACGGCACGAACTACGGCATCTCTTTCATCGGAGTCGATCTCTCTGTCGGCGCGAGAGATTTCCATCAACAAAGCGGCGGTGGCGAGCTGGAAGGCGTGCTCGCGCTTACCCTCGCTGTCGTCCGCAATGCTCCCGGCGACGTTTTTCTCGAAAAACTCGCGTACCGACTTCAGCATCAGCGCGTCTCCGTGAACGAAAAGAGAGAGGGCATCTCAGTTGATAGCTCGCGGAACATACGACCCGCCGCGAAAGTCGGAGAAATATTGTCCGACTGCAGGATGATTGATGGGCGCCTCGGACAGGTCCGGCTCTAGGTGGCGCTCCGCCACGTAGGTGTTGATGCCGGCTTCATGCACCAGGACGTGATACCAGGGTTTGTCCTTGGGTGGACGGGATTTGGCCACCTGCTCGTACCAGTCTTCGGTGCCTTGAAACCGTGGATCCACGTCGACGACGACACCGCGATAGTCGAATTTCTTGTGATGAACCAGCTGCCCCACCGAGAATTTGACATTTACCGTACTCATCACTGCCTCCACGAAAAGATTCGACTCGGGACTCTTGACAATGATACCGCGGGAAGACGGCTGTTTGCCCGCTCAGACGGGACGAGTGTCCTGCGGGCAGCGGCGGGACCGCCGCGATTTGGAAATCAGCCGCCGTTTCCGCGATAAATCTGCGATTCGGGATTGAAGGCAAGCCAGGCAAATGCGAAGTGGACACCGCTGTCGGGTTTCTCCAACTGCTCACCTTTGAGTGGCCCGGCGACGCAGGTGCCGAAGAGGTTCCATTCCGAGCCGGTCTCCCGATCCACCAGCCTGCCATCGCGGAGCTCGAAGTTCAGGATCCGGCCGTCAAGTCGCCTGACGTATGCGGTGGCTGAAGGCACCGTTTTGGATTTTGCGATAACTGAGGCGTCGAGGACGGAAAGCGTGCCCTGGCGGCTGAACACGACAACCGGCACGTTCTCGACTTCGTCGTTAATGACCGGCTCGTCTTTCAGCACTGAAAAGGGATACAGACGGTGGGTCGCGTCCACCGTGACGTTCAGTACGCGCTCCATGGGAGGAAGCCGCCGGTCCACCGGCTGGTCGAACAGAAACGGCTGGTCGTCAATCCGGTCGTAGCCGCTGTAGGGGTTCTTGCCGTACGGACGAAGATGCCCGGTGCGGCGTGACAGAACCTGCGCAAAGGGATAAGCGCGCTCGAAGTCCTCGAAGGCGACGATGCTCGCCGGGATACGCTCGAGGACCTCGCCGCTCAGGTCTCCGACGATGGCCTGACCGGAAAACTGCTGCCACCAGCTCTCGGTCTGCCGGTCATACATCACCAGGTCGCTCTTTCGCAATTTGCCCGTGGTTCCGAAGTCCAGTATCCGCCCTTCCACTCGCCTGTCGAAGACAATCGTGGCGTTACATAGCGGGCAGAAGGTCACCGATACGGGTATGCCTCCCACCTTGTCGTTGACGATCTCGTGCCAGGTGAGGATTTGCAGCGGATAAGCGCGGGTTACGTCGTCAATCGTGAGCACCACCACCGGCTCCCGCGGATCAATCCATTCTGAAGCCTCGGCAGTGGTGTCGAATTCAGGCTCGTCGATGGGCGGAATGCCGTCTTTGGGCGGGCCCCCGGACTGGATTTCGGACAGATCGACGATGCGGTTGTCGAAATCCGTGTGCGGCCATTCCATGG
>DATIPL010000060.1:0-5114 GCA_035471965.1 Gammaproteobacteria bacterium | reverse complement strand
AAGGTCGCGCGGAGAATTTTGCGCGCCGGGCGGTGGGAGATGAGCCGGCAGGCGTACCAGGCGACGAATGTCGCCACCAGGCTGACAGCGTAGATGAGCTTCAAACTCATGACGGGCTGCCTGCGTTACCAACAACAGTGTAACGAGCAAGAGAGAAATCGAGGACGTTCATCGCTCATGACCTGTTCATCTTCGCGGTTGCCACAGCACATTAAGCATAGCTTCCGCCGCTTACGAATATTGAACGTCCACGCGGACCGGCCGGTCGAGGCGGGCGTCCAGCTTTTGGCCCCGGCAAGGCGCATGTTATTTTGATTCCGCATTTGAACAGGTCGACTTCCAGGCCCGAACTGTCGAGTGAGCGTGCGTCTGTCAAAAAGCCGTTTTCTTTCCGGACTGCAGTGTCACCTGCGGCTCTGGTACGAGTGCTTCGAGCGTCAGCTCGCCACGCCGCCGGACCCGGCGACCCGGGCGCTGTTCGATACCGGCCACGAGGTGGGGCGGCTGGCGCAGCAGCGCTATCCGGGGGGCATGCTGGTCAAGTGGAATCACCTGCACCCCAGAGAAGCGGTTGCGGAAACGGGGCGGCTGGTCGGGGATCCCGGGGTGCCGGCGATCTACGAAGGCGCGTTCGAGCACGGCGGCGTGCTCATCCGGGCGGATATCCTGAAGCGCGAGGGCGACGGTTTTGCGCTCGTCGAGGTGAAGGCCTCGACACGAGTGAAGGAGGTGAATGTGCCGGATGTGGCGGTGCAGCTCTGGGCGCTACGCGGGGCCGGTATCGATGTGCGCCGCGCCGGCGTTTTACTCATTAATAAGCGCTACGTTTACGACGGCGAGTTTCTCGACGTCAACGAGCTGTTCGAGTTCCACGACCTGACCGAAACGGTCGAGCCGATGCTGGAGGAGGTCGACGGACAGGTGACAGCGTTCCATGGTCTGCTTGCCGGCGCGCCGCCCCGGATCGAACCGGGGCCGCACTGTTTCACGCCGTATGAGTGTCCCTTCTACGCCCACTGCACCCGCCACCGGGTGGCGCCGGAGTATCCGCTCGGGGAGCTGCCGAGACTGAACCCGAAACGACTGGCGGAGCTGGAGGCCGCGGGCATTTCGGACGTTCGCGAGGTGCCGGAAAATTTCCCCCTGAGCCCGATGCAGGCGATGGTGCGGCAGAGCGTCTTGAGCGGCGAGGACCGCGTTCACGGTGATCTCGGCACCGCGCTCGAGAGCGTGGCCTACCCGGTGCATCACCTGGACTTCGAGACGGTGGGGCCGGCGATCCCGCGATATGCCGGCACCAGTCCCTACGACATGGTGGCGTTTCAGTTCTCGGTGCACACGCAATCCGAGGACGGGACGCTTACCCATTCGGAGTACCTGCATACCGAGACATCGGATCCGCGGCCGCCGCTGGCGAGGGCGCTCCTGGACGCGCTGGGGGACGCGGGATCCATCTGCGTCTATTCGTCCTATGAAAGAAAGGTGATCGGGCACCTGGCGGCTGCGCTTCCGGAGCTGGCGCCCCGGCTCGAGGCGCTGCTGGACCGCATCTGGGATCTCCACCCGGTGATCAGGAACAATTACTACCATCCGCAGTTCCGCGGCTCGTTTTCCATCAAGAAGGTGCTGCCGGCGGTCGTGCCCGAGATGGGATACGAGGACCTGGAAATCAGCGAAGGGGGGATGGCCTCCATCCGCTACGAGCAGGCGCTGCGCTGCGATGACTGGGTGGAGCGGGAGAACATTTTCCGCGCGCTGCGCGAGTACTGCGCCCAGGACACGCTGGCGATGGTGGCGCTGCGAAGGGCGCTCTCGGAGCGGGCCGGGGAGGCGAGGGAGCGCCACACATAAAGTGCCCGGGCGAGTCCGCGGCCGGGGTCGCCGGCAACGGTCGCGATCGAGAAGGCAGATGAAAGCCATAGTCCAATCGACGAAATTCAAGCTCGGTCGCGGCCATCGCCGGATCTCGATAACATCGCCCAGCCCATCCAGATAGGCACGAAATCCGATTTCGCGCCGTCGAAGTTCTCGATGAGGGTGGCTTATGTCCGACTACAAGCAAGATCGTGAACAGTCGTTAGCTCGCAGGTGCGCGCTTCTCGAGGCCACGTTGGAGAACATGGACCAAGGTGTAAGCCTCGTCGATGCCGCTCTTAACGTCCCGGTGTTCAACCGAAAGTTTCTCGAGCTGCTCGATTTTCCAAGAGCGCAGTTTCAACCCGGTTTTCACATGGAAAAGGCGTTCCGTTACAACGCGGCGCGCGGTGAGTACGGCGAGGGCGACGTGGAGGAACAAGTGCGCGAGCGGCTTGTCCTCGCCGGGCGATTCGAGCCGCATCGGTTCGAGCGCACGCGGCCCGATGGTACCGTGGTCGAAATTCGCGGCAAACCCCTGGCCCAGGGTGGCTTCGTCACGACCTATACCGACATCACCGAGCGAAAGCGCATGGAGCAGACCATCCGCGCGAGTGAGCAGCGCTACGCGCGCATTCTCGACGCGCTGGCCGAGGGGATCTACGAGTGGAACATCGAGACCGGAGAGTTGTACGTCTCGCCGCGGCTCAAGCAGATCATGGAATTCGAAAGCGGAGAGCCCACATCCGGAGACTGGAACGAGCGAGTGCACCCAGGCGACTTCGAGTGCTACCGGAATGCCCTGAGGGAACATTTCAAACAGCAGACCCACCACCTTGAATGTGAATATCGGCTACGGGTAAAGGACGGCAGCTATCGATGGATCCAGGACCGCGGAATCGCCGTGCGTAACGAGCACGGCCGGGCGATTGAACTCGTCGGCGCGGTCACGGATATCACCATCCAAAAGCACTCGGAGATCGCGCTTTCGGAAAGTGAACGAAAGCTGGGGACGCTCATGAGCAATCTACCCGGCGTTGCGTATCGATGCCTCAATGACGAAGACTGGACCATGGAGTTCGTGAGCGAAGGCTGCCGCGAGCTCACCGGTCATCCCGCCTCGGATTTCATTGGCAGCCAAAGGCTCGCGTGGAGTTCACTCATCCACCCGGACGACCGGCAGTGGGTGTGGGACGAAACGCAGATCGCGGTCAGGGAGCGGCGACCGTATCACTACGTGCTCCGATTCATTACCGCATCGGGTGACATGAAGTGGGTATGGGAGCAGGGGCGTGGCGTGTACTCTGACGAAGGAGAGCTTCTCGCACTCGAAGGCTTCATCACCGACATCAGCCACCAGAAGAAAACGGAGGAAGCGCTGAAGGCGAGCGAGGAACGCTATGCTCTGGCGCAGAGGGCCGTCAATGAAGGCATTTACGACTGGAACGCACAGACCAACGAGATTTACTACTCGCCGCGGGTCAAAGCGGTGCTCGGATTGTCTGAAGACGAGCTGCGTATCGTGGAGGACTGGCACGCGCGCATTCACCCGGATGATTTGCCGGTGTTCAAAAACGCGATACGGTCGCACCTGAAAGGAGAAACCGAACGCTTCGAGCTCGACTACCGCTACCGCAGCAAGGAAGGCGGCTGGCGTTGGGCGCGACAGCATGGTCTCGCCTTGAGAGACGATTCCGGCCGCGCGTATCGCATGGTGGGCTCTACCGGTGACATTACCGAACTCAAGGAGCGAGAGAGCGCGCTGCATGAAACTCACCAGGAACTCAAGCGCCAGAACGAGCGTCTGCGTGCGGAAATCGAAGCCCACCAGCAGTCCAGGGAAACAATCGACTATCTGGTGGGTGAGATCTCGGCCAGCCGCAAGTTCGACCAGATCGTGGGCCGCTCGCCGGCGCTTGAACAACTGCTAAAGAATCTGGAACGCGTCGCCGCCACCGACAGCACCGTGCTGGTGCTGGGCGAGACGGGCACCGGCAAGGAGCTTGTCGCGCGCGCCATTCACAGCCGCAGCGCGCGCGCCGATCGACCCTTGATCACGGTGAACTGCGCCTCGCTGCCAAGAGATCTCGTGGAAAGCGAGCTTTTTGGCCACGAGAAAGGCGCCTTTACCGGCGCCACACGGCAGCGACGCGGGCGTTTCGAGCTCGCCGATAAGGGCACAATCTTTCTCGACGAAGTCGGGGAGCTACGGCTCGAGACTCAGGGAAAGCTTTTGCGCGTGCTCCAGGAGCAGCAGTTCGAGCGCGTCGGCGGCAGCACCACGCTGAGCTGCGATGTTCGCGTCATCACCGCCACCAACCGCGACCTCGAGCAGGCCGTCAAGGGCGGACAGTTCCGATCCGACCTCTTTTATCGCCTGAACGTCTTCCCGGTGACGGTGCCTCCGCTACGCGCCCGCCGCGAGGACATCCCGTTGCTCGCACGGCATTTCCTGGAGCAAAGCGCGCGCCAACTCGGGCGGACATTCACCGGCATCTCGGAGCAGTTTCTCGAAGCGGCCAGGCGCTACGACTGGCCGGGCAACGTGCGCGAGCTTGAGAACGTGATTGAGCGCGCCGCGATTCTGTCCACGGGTCCGCTGCTCGAATGCTCCGAGCCCCTCGGCGGTACCGCGGCGGAACCGGAGCCAGGACCGTCACCGCAGATGGAGGTGCTGGGTACCCTCGAAGAGGTGGAGCGCGCCCATATCTCTCGCGCGCTCGAGCGCACCGGCTGGGTCATCGAGGGGCGTCAGGGCGCGGCGAGCATTCTCGGACTGAACCCGAGCACCCTTCGCGGGCGCCTGCGCAAACACGGTCTCCGCAAGCCCGGCTGACGGAGTAATCCGTCATATTTCGCGGTCATGGCCGTCAAATATGACGGTATCGTCGCATTTGACGGCATGCTGACTTCACGCTCGTCCCGGTCAATGACGCCGGAAGTCCTCTATTCTCCTGATTCTTTTGTTCTTTTAGTTCCAGTGTGGAATTTCCGGCCGCCTGGCACGTTTTCTGCCTCATGGGTGAATAACGGCGAAGACCAAAAGCCATCCAAGCAATCAAGGAAACCCACGCCATGTACGCCGCGACAGCAAACACGGAGTCTCTGAGACCCACCCGGCAGACCAAAGCGTTCGAGACCACCGGGCGAAAGACACGTCTGCGAACCACCACTCCGGGAGCCGCGCCGACACGTCCGGACGCGGAAATCAACGCCTGGGCTCGCCATGCGCAGAGCGCCAACGGCTTCGGCGATGGTGG
>DATIPL010000059.1:0-3616 GCA_035471965.1 Gammaproteobacteria bacterium | reverse complement strand
GGAGTTCTCCGACTCGGAAATGCGCGAGGCGCTGGATGCCTGCCACTGGAAGAGTTACCGAAAGGATGACGTCATTGTGCGGGAAGGGGCGGAAGACCATGCCTTCTTCATTCTGGCTGAAGGAGAGGTCGAGGTGAGCATCTTGGGTAAGCCGGTCGAAATCCTTCGCCGGGGCGATTGCTTCGGCGAAATGAACTATTTGTCGAAATCGAGGCGCACCGCCACCGTAACCGCCAGGGAAGACATCCACGTGCTGAAAACGCACGCCGAAAGGATCGAAAGGACATCCACCGCCTGTCAGCTACGCTTCAGCAAGGTGCTGACCAAAATCTTGCTCAGTCGTCTTACGGAAACCACGGACAGAATGGCGCAGCTGGCCAAATAGCCGGCAGGGTTTCCTCGAAATACTTTTCCGTGCTTCGGTTTCAGCCCGCACCAGCCGGGCCGTCGAGGTATGCGACGCTGGGCGGTATTCGAGCGGGGACCTGACCGGACTCCTTCCGCTTCCAGTCGAAACAGCGAGCACTCCGATTTTTGTGAGAGAATCATTCAAAGCATATTTGAAGGGCAGGTGTCGAGCTGACTATCGGAGATTCCCCATGAGTCAAAAGCCCACAATCGAGCTCAAACCCAATGGCCCGCTGCTCATCACGAACCTCGAAGTGCTCGAGAACTCGAAAGGCGAACGTCTCGCCACCGAGACCGTGATCGCGCTTTGCCGCTGCGGGGGATCCGCCAGCAAGCCGTTCTGCGACGGAACCCACAAGAAGATCGGCTTTTCCGACGAGAGGCTTGCGGAGGAAAGCGCCGGGAAGAAGAGCGCAGTGAAAGGTGTCGACGCCGGCGAACCGGCCGTCACCGTGACCCGTAACGGTCCGTATGAAGTCGTCGGCGCAATCGCACTGGCGGGGCAGGCATTCGCGGGGACGCGTTATTACCTGTGTCGCTGTGGCGGCTCCGGGAACAAGCCTTTTTGCGACGGCACACATGCCGAGATCGGCTTTGAAGACGGCAATAACTGAAGTGGCGGCGCGATGAAACCGCTCGAAGCGGGCGCGCGCACCCGCTACCGGGCGATCCCCACCCGCGCCGAGGCCGCCTCCGCGCTCGGCAACACCGGAGTCGACGCGGTTTCCACCCAGGCGCTGATTATTTACCTGGAGCATGCCTGTCACAGCCTTATGGCGCCGAACTATGCGCCCGGAGAGGGGAGCGTGGGCTTCAAGGTCGCCGTCGAGCACCTGGCGCCTGCCTTTCCCGGCGCGCCGGTGGACGTCGACGCGGTGCTTTCGCAAGTGAGCGGGCGCCGCTTTGTTTTCGAGGTGAGCCTGCGTCAGTGCGAAACGGTGGTGATGCGGGGGAGCCACACGAGGGTCGTGGTGGATCTGGCAAGGTTCCGGGCCAAGACCTCGGCGGCATTTGTCTCGGCGGCAGCGGCGTCAAAATCGGAAACGGTCGACTTCTGGTTCGATTTCAACAGTCCCTGGTGTTATCTGGCCTCGTTGCGCATCGGGCCTCTGGCGCGGCTGCGTGGTCTCGAGGTGAACTGGCGGCCGGTGCATCTGGCGAAGCTCAGCGCGCGCATCGACGGACGCCGGCCGCTGGAGGAAAACCCCGCATTCGTTTCCTGGTATCGGGAGGATTTGAATGACTTCGCTGCGCTACAGGGGGTCGTGGTCAACTACCACCCGAAATTTCCCTTACGCCCCTCCCGTGCGCTGCGCGCGAGTTTGCACGCCGCTGATGAAGAACTGGCGGGAGAATTCGTCAACGCGGTGATGAAAGCCTACTGGAGCGAGAACGCTGATATCGAAGACCCGGCAACGCTCGCCTCGGTCGGCAAGACCGTGGGATTGAGTTCCGCGCAGCTGATGCAGGTCTTAGCGGACAAAAAATACAAAGCGCGCCTGGAGGCGAACCTCGAAGAAGCCGTAGAGAGCAGCATTTTCGGCCTGCCGATGACCATTTTCCGCGGTAAACGCTATTTCGGCAACGACCGCCTGGATCTGCTGGAACGTCATTTGGATTCAGCGGGATAGAAGGCGGAAAACGCGGAGACCGCTCAGATGTCGCGGTCCCCGGCGGTGACGCACGCAACGCGGTCGCGGAGAGTCCTTTAAAGTCTGCAGAGAATACGAGGGATGGCCGCCGTCCCTGTGAATTCTTTTCGTTTTTGTACCACTACTGCGATTCCGGATTTATGGAGTTCGTTGTTTCCAGGTGTCGCAGCTGGTTGCTTGCGAGGCAGCCGCCATCCCTCGCGAGGTGACGGTTGATACGTTCTTGCTGACGCTTGGTAGCGGAGTATACCCTCAGGCGATCCCGATTACACCTCAAAGGGACGAGAAAATCGCTCTTAAAGCATCGATTTAGGCTGGGAATCTAAGGCGCGAGCGGAAGTAAAGTGCAGAAAAGGCTTTAGAACGTTTCCAAGTACTTGAATGCGATGAATGCTCCGATGCCGGAGATTCGTCAAATCAGTAGCTTACGAACTTTACTTGCAACCGTTTATAATTCAGCTTGAATCCATGAGTCAGGAGCGCATTCTTTCATGAAGATGCATCTGAGCAATCTCCCTGCGGGCACCGACGAAAGCGATGTGAGAAGCCTGGTTGAGCAATATGGTGAGGTGGACTCCATCGAGCTTCTCGGGGAAAGCGATTCCGATAATCTCGAATCGCTGGTCGCATTGAGAGAACAAGACCGCGCTGTCGTCGACAAGTTGGCTGAGAAAATCAATGGCCTGAACTGGAAGGGCACGAAAATCAGGGCGAAAGTGCTGCTCTTCCAGGGAGATGATGACCCCGCCGATTCCTGACCGCAATATCGGACAAGTCGATCACCCCGCCAAAATCCCCGTTCATGAACTCGGTTTAGATGCCTGCCAGGCGTTGAGCGCGGAACGCGCGGCGCGTCTTTTTCCCTCGGGGCTCTCTTCGACGCCCTTTTTCGCTGTGAGCTCGACAACATAGCCGTTGGGATCGCGAAAATAAATGGAGTTTATGAACCCATGGTCGGAAATGCCTCGCGTTTCGACTCCCTCAGTCTTGCCCTTTTGAAACATGCGTTTGAGGGTCTTGTTGTCCACTTCCAAGGCAATGTGTAAATCGAAATCGTGCTGATCCTTGAAATCGAACGGGCGATCCGGCGCCTCGAAAAATGCCAGGAACGAGCCGTCGCCCATCTGATAAAAGGAATGCAGCACCCTTGTTTGCCTGCCGGTTTTGGTCTCCGTGATCTCGAACGCATCCGCCAGCGGCAATTCGAGAAACTCCTCGTAGAATTTCCGCGTCTCTTCAGAGTCCCGGCAGCGGTAGGCGCTGTGATGTAAGCCTTTGATCATGCTGAGTCTCCCGGCTTGCGTCAGGGCACAGGGCAGATCTTGATCCGAAAAAGGCGCAGATGACAAATAATTTTAATTCGAATCTGTCACTATCCCTTGGGTCTTGTCGGGATAGATATAGGAGAGAAATCGGCTCCAGGTGTTTATTCACCAAACGAGAGCTATGCCTGGCACGATTGCCTCGAGAATTGACGGCGGCGCGGGTCTGCGTGATCTTCGCGTAATCTAATTTTCAGGCTGTACTTCGAGGCCGGCCCGGCGCAAGCCTTCCAT
>DATIPL010000058.1:0-1740 GCA_035471965.1 Gammaproteobacteria bacterium | reverse complement strand
CCTTTTGCTCCAGAATCCGGGCCGCTTCTTCGTATCGGCCCAAATCGTATAGTGCCTCGGCGCGAACGTCCGAATGCCAATTCGGCGGATATGGATCGATGGCTTCCCGCCGGTCCAGGTACTGAAGAGCCTTCTCCGGATCGCCGACGGTTACGAGATACCAGGCATAGTGGGACCAGGTAGACGGTTCGTGCGGATTTAGACTGAGCGCTTTTTCGAGGCTGCGCCGCGCGTCTTCATGTTCGCGCCTGTCGATGTGAATGAACGCCAACTTGGCGAAACAGTCGCCATCGGTCGGGTCCAGTTCGACCGCCTTCTTGGCGATTTTGAGGATCTCTGGGGGAGACTTTTCGATCGAACCTTCGAACCAGGCCCTCATCATCATGGACGTTGCGAGAAGCGCATAGGCCCTGGCAAACGTCGGGTCCAGCGCAATCGCCGATTCCAGGGCCTTTCGCTCTTCGGCGGAGTACCCAGGGTCGTACTTGCGGTCATACCATAGGCCCCGCAAATAGTAATCGTACGCCGCAAGGCTCTCCGGCGGCTTTCTGAGCGCACGCTCGAGACTGCTGGTTTCGAGGTGGCCGACCAACGTCGCCACGATGGCATGCACCAGCTCGTCCTGGATGGCGAAAACGTCGGCCAGCTCCCGGTCGTAGCGATGCGCCCAGACATTTGTCGGGCCACCGACATCTACCAATTGGGCCGTCAGTCGAATGCGATTACCGGCTCTGCGAATACTTCCCTCAAGGAGGTAATCTGCGCCGAGAGCCGCGACCGCTTCCCGAATATTCTCCGAGCGGTCGCGGAGGACGAAAGTGGAGTGGCGGGCGAGGACTTTAATGGAACCGAAACGGCTCAACTCTGTCGTGATATCCTCCGTGATGCCGTCTGAAAAGTATTGCTGTTCGGGGTCATCGGACATGTTCAAAAACGGCAAAACGGCGATAGAGGGCTTATCCGATGCTAATCTCTGGTCCCCTTTCGATTGTAGCTCCTCCGTTGGAGAGGTCTTTTTCTTGCCCTCCTCGCCACCTATCTCGGCCTTGCCTATCTTCTTGGCGAGCTGTTGTGTGGCAGCGTCCGGTTCCACTTCAAGTTCCGCGTGCAGAACTTCTCGACAGGATTGGTATTGCCGTAACGCCATGGTTCGGTCGCCCGCATCCGCATAGAGCTGCATCAATCTGCGATGGGTTACTTCGTTGAGCGGGTCCAGCGCCAGGAGGCGCCGGGCCGTGGCGATGGCCTGCTCGCCGGTTTGGTGATCCAGGAGACGGCCCAGCGCCCAACTCGCCCGCTCGCGCAGGCGCTCCCGCTCGCCGCGCCGCCAGTCCTCGAAGGCGGCGTCCCGCACGTCCAGCCCGTCGAGAAAGTCGCCCTTGTACATTTCGGCCGCCAGCGCCAAGTCCTCCGGCCGCGCGCCGACGATCAAGCGTTCCAAGGTCACCGCATCGGTCTCGACAGCTTCCGGATCGAGCCAAACTCTCTCTCGCCGGGTCTTCAGAAACGGCCGGCCGCCCTGCGGCAGCGCCCGCCGCAACTCGCTCAGCGCCTGGCGCAGGCTTGAGCGTGCCTGCGCCTCCCTTCGGTCGCTCCACAGCAGATTCGTAAGCTTCTCGCGGGGGTGGGGTTTGCCGGGCGAAAGGGCCAGAAACGCGAGCAAAGCCTGAGCCTTGCGGCTCCCGATGACCAGTTCCCGGCCGATCTCGTCCTGGGCCTCGAACCCGCCAAGCAGGCTGA
>DATIPL010000057.1:0-3997 GCA_035471965.1 Gammaproteobacteria bacterium | reverse complement strand
CTCGACCTCGGGATGCAGCGGATGCGCGCTCTGTTGCAGCGCCGTTTCCGAGCTTGATTGGCCGCCGGTGACGATTATTCGCGAGGAGTTCCTTGTTTTCCTCGACTCGAGGCCGGCAACCTGCACTTCATTTCCGCCATTTCACCCGCCTGAACGCAGCTGATTTCAACTTCTTGTCGCCGCTGCTCCGCCACCGCGGAGAATCGGCGCGATTGCGATCCATACGTTGGATCCGCGGATTCCGGGAGCGCGATTAAGTTGACGATGCGGACAGAACTCAAATGTCCGGGAGGACGAAACAATGCAAAACGCATTGGGCTTGCTGGGTAATCAGGCGCTCATGTTCGGTATCACGGTGGCCCTTGGTATCGCGGGCATCGCGGCGCTCTTCATGGCCTTGTTTTGGCCGCGACGATGGCACCTTAAATACAGAATTGAGGTTGTATTCGTAGCGCTGTTGGCTGTGCTTGCGGTATACGCCGACGTCGACAGCTCCAATACGTATAAGGCCTATGAGGCGGTCTTGCCGCGTGCGGAAGCGGTCAAAGCCAACGCGGCTGTTGACCGCGACAATTTCGACCGCAGCATCCGGGTTTATGCCTTTCAGTGGGGCTTCGTGTTCCTCGACGAAAAGGGCGAGGCCAGCCGGAACGCGGTACGGGTCGCGCCCGGCGATCGCATCCTGCTCAGCATCCTTTCGAACGACGTCATCCACGGACTGAACGTTCCGGTGGCGGGATTGACCACCGAGCTCGAGCCTGGAGAAGTGCGACTGGTATGGATACGGGCACCGGATCGCCCGGGGAAATACTTGATGCAGTGCCTCAACTACTGCGGCCTGGGCCACGCTCAAATGAAAGCCTGGCTCGTCGTCGGCGACGCCGGCGTAAGCAGGACGCACGGCTGAGGCCCGACCGGCATTTTCGAGGATACAGGCATGAATACGACCCCTTACAAAGGCATGAAACCGACGCAGGCCCTGCGCTGGAAGCCCGAGGATTTACTCGGCAAGCTCACGCTTCGCGAGTTCTTGTTCTCCAATGACTATCGAATCTTCGCGCTGAAGAGCGTGCTGACCTCACTGGTGATGCTGGGCTTGGGCGGACTGTTCGCGCTCACGTTTCGCACCGAGCTCGCCATGCCGGACATCCAGTTCTTCGGCGCCAGACCCTACATGGGGCTAATGACTTTGCACGGACTGTTCATGGTGTTCGGGTTCGTCATACCCATCCTTATCTCGGTTTGCTACTACATGCTTCCAAACGTCATAGGCACGAAGCGCCTGCTTTGGGCGGGCGCGGCCCAGGCGAGCTACTGGACGCTGGTTGTGGCGGCACTGGCGCTGGTGATAGGCAGACCGGATTTCACCTGGACACTCTATGCGCCCATGAGCCTGCGGGTCGGCGGCGATCTGGTCTGGCTCGGCTATGTCGCCATCGCCCTCGTCGGCATATCGGAATTTCTCGCCGGCGCAGTGCTGTTGCGGAACGTGCTCGGATGGAAAGGATCGTGGGGAAAAATGCCCATCATGGGCTGGGGCATGCTGACCGAAGCCGGTCTGCTGCTGCTCTCGACGCCCCTGCTCGCTCTCGTCGGCCTGATTCTGCTCACCGACTGGCTGCATCTTTCGGCCATGTTCGACCCGTCCCGGGGCGGCAGCGCGCGCACTTTTCTCTGGATGTTCTGGTTTTACGGCCACCCCGCGGTCTATCTGCCGCTGGTGCCCGCCATCGCTATCCTTTACACCATGCTGCCACGCTACCTCGGGCGACCGCTTTGGAGCTACTGGTCGGCGGTAGTCGCCTTCGTACTGCTGTTCGTGCTCTCGTTCATCGTCTTCCATCACCACTTCCAACCGGACATTACCGAGCACACCTGGGTGCAGCGGGCATTTCAGTTTCTGACCTTGCTGATATTCATTCCGAGCACGCTTCACGTGTTCAACTGGATTGCGACGCTTTGGCAGGATCACATTCCGAAATCCGCGCGCTTAGCGCTGCCCTTCAAATTCATGATGGGTGCGATCTTCTTTCTCATCGTCGGCGGAGTGACGGGATATCTCAACGCGCAGATTTCGGTGGACTCAGACTTCATTCACAACACCTACTGGGTTCCCGCACATTTCCACGCCATGTTCCTGGGCTTCTGCGCCCAGATGGCGGTGGCCGGAATTTATTACCTTTACCCGTATTTCACCGGGCGCATGTACCGACGGGGCTTGGGCGAGATGCATTTCTGGACCTGGCAGCTCGGCATATTCGCCAAGGTGATGCTGATGTACGGGCTCGGTTACGCCTACTTTCCGCGCTGGGTAGTGGATTACCTGCCGCTATCGCAGTGGAGCATTCCGCAGTTCTGGCTCACCGTAGCGGGGTTCCTCATCGGACTCGGATTTCTCGCCTTCATGCTCAATCTGGCGCTGAGCGCCACGAGGGGCGAGCCGGCTGCGGAAGAGCCGTGGCCGCTTTCGAGCGAAGCCGGCGGCGCGGGAGCATTTGACGCCGCGGTGCAAAGATAAGGAGGACGCAGCAATGGTAATAAGAGTTTGGATCATCGCCGGCGCCGCCTTCATCGTCGTCGCCTGGCTGCTCACGGTGCCGTTGTCGCCAGGGCCCTTTCAAGGCTCAGCGCCTTCACAAATTGAAGCGTATCGGGCCGAAGGCCTCGTACCGGAGGGCGCGTTGATCATGTCTCGCAGCATCGGCCACGAAATATTTGAGGTCCCGGCGGAAGACGCGGAACACGCGCAAATGCCGGACATGTCCATGCCGTCCAGCGACGAACACACGGGCATGCCCGGGATGTCCATGCCGGCGGATCAGGCGCACGACGTAACGCCGGGGATGCGGATGGAGCCTGACCAGGCCCACGAGCAGATGCCGGGCATGAACGCGCAGAATGAGCCCGCCGAGGCCCACCACCAGATGCCGGGCATGACTGCGCCACAGCATGACCCGGGCGAGCACGGCGAGATGCCGGGCATGAACACGCAGAATGAGCCCGCCGACGCCCACGGCCAGATGCCGGGCATGACTGCGCCACAGCACGACCCGGGCGAGCACGGCGAGATGCCGGGCATGGTTGATTCGGAGGAGGGCCACGGGGATCACGGCGCCGGAGGGGGCCTCAGGGTGTTAATGGCTCGCGGGCCGGAGGCGGCTCATGCGCGCGAAGTGCGGCTGCAGATGCGCGAATGGGGCTTTGTACCCTCTAGAGTGGACGTCGCACCCGGAGAGGTGGTTCGGCTATTCGTGCGCAACACCGGAAATAATCCTCACGAATTCATGCTCATGTCCCACACTGCCATGGCTGCGGTGAACTATCGCCTGCAGCGCGCCGACTGGAACCTCCTCGAGCACGAGGCGCTCTACGAGCGTGAGATCGTGATGCCCGGAGATGCCGTCGAGGTGACCCTGAGGGTCGAGCAACCCGGGGCGTGGATGTTCATGTGCATGTTTCCCTATCACATGCAGCTCGGAATGATGGGAATCATGGCCACGGAAGGCCAGGGCATGGATATGGAAGGCATGCATATGTAGCGTGGACTATTCCGTATGCGTCCCCGCACAATCATCGATTCGGCCGATAGCGAAGGCGCGTGCTCTCTCACTATCTGCCTTCTCTTTTCACCAGCTCATTGCGCGCGTAACGGGCGCCCGAGCTCCACCGACGCCATGACTATCATGGTCTAAGCTATCGTGTGTGGATTTAATCGTCACAATAATCCTTATCGTTCTGATCGCCTGGGGCATCATTGTCTATAACCGTCTCATCACGGACTTGAACCGCATCAAGGCGGCCTGGAGCGATATCGACATCCAGCTCAGGCGCCGGCACGACCTTATCCCCCAGCTGGTGGAGGCGGTCAAGGCCTACGCCTCCTATGAGCGCAAGACGCTGGAGGAAATCACGAGTCTGCGCGAGCAAAGCAAGGTCACCGATCGGGTTTCAGAGGTGGGCGACATTGAATCGGAGCTGGAAGGCAAGGTCAATCACG
>DATIPL010000056.1:0-2420 GCA_035471965.1 Gammaproteobacteria bacterium | reverse complement strand
GACCGCAGGCTCTCCGGCGTGAATGCGCGCAGAGAGCGCCTGGCGAAACGGTCGCACCGGGGACTGCGCCGCGGCCCGGCGACTCATCTCCCGGATGGGTACGCGCCGGCTGCGCTCGACCAGCTCCTCGGTCTTTCGCCTGAGAATGGTCTTGAGAATGTCCGCGGGCGGTGTCATCGGATTCGGCAGTCCGCGGAGCCGACTTTGGTCAGGCGAAGCTGCCTGAAATCTCGACCAGAGTCGCCAGGCGCCGGGCGGCGGCGCCGCTGGAAATGGACTGTTTTGCCTTTTCAACTCCGGACGCAATGTCCTTGGAGAGTCCAGCGACGTAGATGGCCGCGCCGGCATTGAGACAGACCACATCCCGGGCCGCGCCGGCCTCGTTGGCGAGCACTTTGCGGATGGTTTCGAGGCTTTGCCGGGGAGACTCCACCAGCAGCTCGGACTTTTCGTGTCGCTCGAGGCCGAATTCACCGGGCTCGATGGTCATGGAGGTGACTTTGCCGTCCTTGAGCTCGGCGACCCGCGTGGTCGCACCTACACTCAGCTCGTCCAGCCCGTCATCGGAATGGACCACGAGCACGTGTCGGCTGCCCAGCTGTTCCAGCACCCGGGCCAATGGCTCGGTCCATTCGGCGCTGAACACGCCAATGAGCTGATTAAGCGCTCCCGCGGGGTTGGTGAGCGGGCCGAGCAGATTGAAAACCGTGCGCACGCCCATTTCCCGGCGGGGTCCGATAGCATGTTTCATGGCGCCATGGTGCTTGGGCGCGAACATGAAACCCACGCCCGCCTCTTCAATGCAGCGGGCAATCTGCTCCGGCGTGAGATCCAGATTCACCCCGGCCGCTTCCAGCACATCGGCGCTGCCGGATTTACTCGAAACCGATCGGTTGCCGTGCTTGGCTACCTTGCCTCCGGCGCCTGCGACGACGAATGCGCTGGCGGTGGAAATATTGAAAGTCTCCGACGCATCGCCGCCGGTGCCGCAGGTGTCGACGAGGTGGGTGGTATCCACGGTCACGGGAGTTGCCAGCTCGCGCATCACGCTTGCCGCCGCCGCAATTTCTTCGATGGTTTCGCCTTTCATCCGCAAGCCGATGAGAAACCCGCCGATCTGAGACTGGGTTGCCTCCCCGGTCATGATCGCGCGCATGACCGCGACCATATCTTCGCCCCTCAAGTCTTTACCTTCAGTGACCGCGCGAATCCCGCCTTGAATGTCCATGGTGTCCTCTGATGCTTTTCTGACTGCAGACGCGCCTTTCTAGTCTCAAGCGACACGAGCTTCCGCAGGCTTTTTTGCCGCAGTTAGCTGCAAGAAGCTCCGCAGCAGGCGCCGCCCGGGTCGGGTGAGTATGGATTCTGGATGAAACTGAATCCCGATGACGGGAAACGACCGGTGATTCACCGCCATTATCTCTCTATTCTCTGCAACCTCACTTTCGCTCCACGCCGTGACTTCGAGACACCGCGGCAGGCTTTTCGGATCAATGACCAGAGAATGGTAACGCGTCGCCTCGAACGGATTCTCGATCCCATCGAAAATCGCCCGCCCATGATGACGGATCATGGACGTTTTTCCGTGCATGATCGATTTGGCGTGCACGATCCGGCCGCCATAGACCTGCCCGATGCACTGGTGTCCGAGACATACGCCCAGAATCGGCGTGCTCTGACCGTAGCGCCGGATCACCTCCATGGAAATGCCCGCCTCGTTGGGGGTGCATGGACCGGGAGAGATGACGACGTGACTTGGATTCATCGCGGCGATCTCGTCCGGCTCCAGCGCATCGTTGCGGAACACGCGCACCTCGGCGCCGAGCTCGCCCAGGTACTGCACCAGGTTGTAGGTGAACGAGTCGTAGTTGTCGATCATCAGCAACATGACGGGATCCTGCCGTGGACGCGATCAGGCGATTAATCGCGGAAGCTCATCGAGGCTGTCGATAATCCTATCCGGCGCCGCCGACCCGATGTCTTCACCGTGATTATATCCGTAGCTTACGCACACGATGGGGATGCCCGCGGCGCGGGCGGCGGCCACGTCGTTCTTGGAATCGCCGACCATCAGCGTTTGACCGGGTCCGATTCCGAAATGTCGTCCGGCGTGAAGCAGCGGAAGCGGATCGGGTTTCATTCGCGTCAGGGAATCGCCACTCAAGACCAGATCGAACCTGCCCAGCCAGCCGAGATCGAGGAGCAACGCCTCCGTATAGCGGGCCGCTTTGTTGGTGATGCACACCCGCGGAACGTCTCGCTCTTCGAAAAAGGCAAGCAGGTCGTCCGCCCCGGGATACGGCCGGCTGCGCTCGCTGTTATGGCGGGCGTAAAGGGCCAGGAATCGGGGCAGGGCACGATGAAAGAGTCCCGCGTCGGGCTCGCCGTCCAGACTGTCGGAGAGGGCGCGCTTGACCAGG
>DATIPL010000055.1:0-1864 GCA_035471965.1 Gammaproteobacteria bacterium | reverse complement strand
CTACGCGCTCTTCGGCATCTCCGACGGAGAGCGCCTGCGGCTTCGTGCCGAGGTCGAGGCCGGCCGGCTGGTGCTGCCGGAGAACGACGAGTACAAGGCGAGTCTCAGACTTACCGAAGGCGGGGTTTACGCGAACTCCGGCAAGCTCACCTTCTCCGACGTGCACGTCTCGGGAGCCACCGGAACATTCGAGGCCCGCGCGGAGCTGCCCAATCCCAACGGGCTGCTGCGCCCGGGGCAGTTCGTTCGCGTGATCCTCAAAGGGGCGCACCGCCCCGACGCCATTCTGGTGCCCCAGCGCGCGGTGCTCGAAGGGCCGAAGGGCAAGTTCGTCTACGTCGTGAACGGCGAGTCCAAAGCGGAGCCGCGGCCGGTGGTGGTGGGCGACTGGCAGGACGATGAGTGGATCGTGACCGCAGGGCTCAGTTCCGGCGACCGGGTCATCGTCGACGGCGTCATGAAGATCGGGCCCGGCGCCCCGGTGACGGTCGCCGCCCCGGATGCACCGGGCCCGGCAGGGCCCGCCGGGCCGGACGCCGCGTCCCCGACGGCGACGGCCAGCAACTGACGACGCTTCTCGCCGGTTCCTGATTCCGTGTTCTCCCGTTATTTCATCGATCGTCCGATCCTCGCGACCGTGCTGTCGCTGTTCATCGTCATTGCCGGGCTCGCGGCGATGACCAATCTGCCCATCGGACAGTATCCCGAGATCGCGCCGCCGGTGGTCACGGTGCGCGCGGTCTATCCGGGCGCGTCCGCCGAGGTGCTGGAGCAGACCGTGGCCGCGCCGCTCGAGAATCAGATCAACGGCGTGGAGAACATGATCTACATGAGCTCCAATTCCGGCTCCAACGGCGTGGTCGAGATCCAGGTGACGTTCGAGATCGGTTCGGACGCCGATCAGGCCGCCCTCAACGTCAACAACCGGGTCAATCAGGCCGAGCCCCGGCTGCCCGAGGAGGTGCGCCGCCAGGGCGTGACGGTGGAGAAGGGCTCGTCGGCATTTCTCCAGGTCTTCGCCTTCTACTCGCCGGACGGGCGATACGACAACGTCTACATCAGCAACTACGTCACCCTCAACGTGCTCGACCTGCTGAAGCGCGTCCCCGGCACCACCAACGTGCAGATCTTCGGCGCCAAGGACTACGCCATGCGGATCTGGATCAAGCCCGACCGTCTGACACGGCTGGGGCTGACGCCGGGCGACCTGATCCGCGCGCTGAACGAGCAGAACGCGCAGTTCGCCGCCGGAAAGATCGGGCAGACGCCGACGGGCGGGCCGCAGGAGCTGGTCTACACCATCACCACCCAGGGGCGCTTGAGCGAGGTCCGCGAGTTCGAAAACATCATCATCAGGGCGGATGCCAACGGCGCCACCCTTCGCCTGGGCGATGTCGCGCGGGTCGAGCTCGGATCCAAGGACTACGACTTCATCGGCCGCGTCAACGGCAAGCAGGCGACGCTGGTCGGCGTATTCCTGCAGCCGGGCGCGAACGCGCTCGAGGTCGGAGAAGAGGTGGAGCGCACGGTCGGGTCACTGGCCGAGCGGTTTCCCGACGGCATCGACTACTCCCTGGTCTACGACACGACCCGCTTCGTCAAGGTCTCCATCCGGGAAGTGCTGAAGACGCTGGGCGAGGCGATGGTGCTCGTGTTTCTGGTGGTGTTCGTGTTCCTGCAGAGCTGGCGGGCGACGCTCATCCCCTTCGCCGCCGTGCCGGTGTCGTTGATCGGCACCTTTGCCGGCCTTTACCTGCTCGGATACTCGATCAATACCCTGACGCTTTTCGGCATGGTGCTCTCCATAGGCATCGTCGTGGACGATGCCATCGTGGTGCTGGAGAACGTCGAGCGCATCATGGCG
>DATIPL010000054.1:0-2770 GCA_035471965.1 Gammaproteobacteria bacterium | reverse complement strand
GGTTATCGTTGCTCTGCAATCCTCGAGCGCCTTCATCGCGCGCCGGAAGTGCTCTCTCCTTGTCGAGCTGCGATATGTCGCCGAGATCCGGATCGGCCTTGAAGGGAAACCACGGCTCGAGATATTTCCCGCGCCGCTTTCTCGATCACCGCCGCCCCAGCCGATCCAGCAGCTGCCGCGACTCGGTGACCAGATCGTTCACCAGTTCCGCCGCCGGCCGGTTGCGAATGAGACCGACGCCCTGCCCCGCCCACATGGCCATGAACTCCGGGTCTCCGCGCTCGGCTGCCGCCGCACGCAGCGCTCTCGAAACCGAATACTGCGCCGGATAGGGCAGCAGTGGCTCGCCCAGCGCTTCCACCTCGTCGATATAACGGTTCCGGATCGCACGCGCCGCCCCGCCCGACATGGCCTCGGTCACATGGGTGGCCTCCGCCGCGGACGCCCGCAACGCCTTCCGCCAGGCGTCGGCGATGGGCGCTTCCGGGCAGCCGAGAAAGGCGGTGCCCATCTGCACCCCGGCAGCGCCCAGGGCGAGGCAGGCCACGATGCCCCGGGCATCCATGATGCCGCCCGCCGCGATCACCGGCACCGAGACTGCATCCACCACCTGGGGCACCAGCGCCAGCGTCCCGATCAGAGCCCGATGGGAGTCCACGCTGAAGGTGCCGCGGTGCCCGCCGGCCTCGGCACCCTGGGCGATGACCGCGTCCACTCCGAGATCTTCCAGCGCCCGGGATTCGGCCGCCGTGGTGGCGGAACAGATCACCCTGGCTCCCGCTTCGTGAGCCCGCGCCACGTCAGCCGCGTCGATACCGAAATGAAAGCTGATGACCGGAACCTGTTCCTCAATCAGGACGTCGAGCTGGGCACCGGCCGGACCGAACATCGGACCGGGTTCGGGCACCGGGCCGAGGCCGAGCTCGGCATGGTAAGCCTTGAGTTTTTCAGCAAGCCTGTTGCCGGGACGCGCGCTGCGGTCGAACTGCTCGGCCCGTCTGGAAAACAGGTTGATGTTGAAGGAATGGTTGGTCCGCTGGCGAATGGCCTGCACGGTAGCGCGAAGCCGATCGGGCGGCGTGGCCGCGGCGCCGAAGCTGCCCAGGCCCCCGGCTTCGCTGACCGCGGCCACCAGCTCCGCGTTGGTGGCGCTCGCCATGGGCGCCTGGATAATGGGATGTTCGATGTCGAAAAGCTCGAGAAGTCTCCGATCGGGCCACACGGCGCACCTCGTCTCCCGGCCTTATGGCAAGGCCCACCAGATCAACAGAAGTCCGGCTGAGATCCCCAGAATGAACAACCCCCACAAGGTGCCCACGTTGGTCTCGTCTCCGAATCTGTCGGAGATCTTGAGCGCACGGGCGAACAGGGCGAAGCCCGATCCGGCGCCCAGGAGCAGGAGAACGGCGCCGACCACGAGAACGATAATGTCAAAAGTGCTCATTCAGGCAGTCCGGATCATTCGAAATCCACCTCCCGCACCTGTTTCCTGACGCGGTTTTCCTCCACGTACTTGCGCAGCAGTTCTCGCATCGCGTCGCCGTCCTTGATCGCCTTTATGGTGACCACGGGGTGCGATCGATCGGAAGTTTTGAGCACCACGTTGCCGAGGGAGAACAGCCGCAGCCAGAACGGCTGCTCCAGCTTGTAGTCCCGAACCCGATAGAGCTCGAGATCGTCGGTTTCCTTGTTCAGCACGCCGTGGCGCAGGCGCAGGCGCTCGGTGGTGAGCTCGTACTTGGTGTACTTCACCACCAGCCACTTCCACAGGATAACGAACAGCGGAATGACCAGCCAGAAAAAGAGCCCCAGCAATATGAACGCCGGAAGATTCACCACCTGCGACGGATTGCCGTTCCAGACTGAGCGTTCTTAATCCACGAGGCGTATTCACCGCAAAATTCGAGATAACGACGGGCCGGAAAAGAAAAAGGGCCAGAGCCCGCTCACCGAAGTATAAAGGCCCTGACCCCTGCTGTTTACGCTTCTCGATATTTCGCTCAGTTCTTGTTGTTGAGCGCCGCCAGCTCCTCGATGACGCTGTCCAATCCCTGGCGGTCGAGCTTGACGCGGAACGTGCTGCGGTATGTGGTGACCATGCTCACGCCTTCGATGGTCACGTCGAATACTTTCCACTCGCCGCTGGTCTTGTGTAGCCGGTAGGCGACGTCCGCGGGCTGGTTGGTTCTGGGTCTCGGGATCTGCACGCGGACGACCGCCAGAGTGCCGTCGTCGTTCACGCGTTCCGAGATGTAATTGATCTGATCGCCGGCCTTGTATTCGGCGAGCGCGTTTGCGTAGCTTCGGACCAGCATCTTGCGGAGCTCGTAGAGAAAACGATCGCGCTGTTCGGGCGTGCCCTTCCGCCAGTGCTTGCCGAGCATGTAGCGCCCGGTGGCGTCCACGTCGATATGGGGAGTGACGATCTCGTCGACCAGCCGATGGGCGAGGTCGGGATCCTTGAGAATGCCCTCGCGATTGTTCGCTACCGCCTGCAGGAACTCGCCCGTGGTCTGCTCGATGAGGGCCCTCGGCCCCATTACAAGGCCGGCCTCCGCAGCCGCCATTCTGGCGAAAAGCAGTAAGGCGACCAGTCCGACCCAGAGCCAGCGATATCGAATCATTCCCATGTTCAATCTTCCTTCTCTCAAAGATTCGAAATCCCGGGACATTCAGGCCGATCCTGAAGAGTCGCTCGTTCCTTCACCCTTGACAGATATCGACCCCAGCCCCAATTCCATTAATTACTCAAGGCGATATTGAAACTTCC
>DATIPL010000053.1:0-2722 GCA_035471965.1 Gammaproteobacteria bacterium | reverse complement strand
CGAGCGCCGCAGCCCGCTCCTCCGCGGCTTCCTCGTCTTCGCCGAAGGTGATCAGGATGTGGCTCGCCCGGCGCTGCTCGTCCTGCAGGTAACGGTTCGCCGATTCCTTGTAATATTCGCGGATCTCCTCTTCGGTCACTTCGAATGAATCGACGAGCTCGTCCCGGCGCAACTCGATGTATTCGAAATCGACGGTCTCCGGCGAGACGAAGGCGTCGGGCCTGGCTTCGTAATAGGCGGCGATGGCTTCGTCGTCGACGACGACCGTTTCGGCGAGTTCCGCGATGTCGAAGGTCGCGAGCGATACGCGGCGTTCCTCGCCCATCAGATTCAGGTAGCGCCGGTATTCGGACGGCGTGACGAACGCCGTCGCACCGATGCCGCGCTGCAACTGGCTGATGCGGATGGCCTGGCGCTGTTGCGCCTCGAAGACACGCGGATCCTGTGCTCTTTGCGCGAGCCAATCGTAATAAAGCTCTTTCTTGAAGACGCCGTCCTCCTGAAACTGCGGTGCCTCCTGGATGAGCTCGGTCACCATCGCATCGTCGACCCGGTACCCCGAATCCGCGACGTGCAACTCGATCAGCGTGTCGCGGATCAGGCTTTCCAGGACGCCGTTCTTGATCGCGTTCAGGTATTCGGTCGGCAGCTCGCCGTATTCCGAGAGCTGCAGCAGCTGATTCTGGTAGGCATTGTTGAATTGCAGCAGCGAGATCTCTTCGTCGTTCACCTTCGCCGCCCATCCGGCAGACAGAAAGTTGTAGTTGGTCACGCCGAAGAAGGCGAACGGCACGAAGATGATGGCGAGGATCGCCAATGCGAACTTGCCGGTCAGTCGGTCACGAATTTTCTGCAGCATATCGGTGTATCAGGTCGTTGTACGGACGCCTTAATGAATGGACTTGGAGGTGCTGAATTGGTTCTAAAAGACTGAAAATCAAGGCGAGGCATCATACTTGAGCGGCCTTCCGCCGCCAAGCCGGGCATAACTCTCTGGTGCCCGGCACCATTAAGGCATGGCGGAGTGGACGGGATTGATCAAGTTACAGGGGTCAGATCCCACTACAAAAAGGCCCCGTTTAAAGGCTGTGTAAAAACTCCGATTTCGCCATTGCAAGCGCAGCCGGAGCTGCCAGGAGCGTAGCGACGAAGTAGCAAGAAATCCATAAGTTACTGAACTTGATGGATTGCTTCGTCGGCTACGCCTCCTCGCAAAGACGTATTCAGGTTCTTGCACGGCCTCGTTGCGGGGCCATTTTCAAGTTTCGTGGCGGAGTGGACGGGATTGATCGCGGCCATCCATGGCCGTGACCTTCGCTTCGCTCGGGCGCCCTTCGGGCGTGCAAAACGGCCGTCCTGCCGTGTTGACTCGGGCCATCCCTGGCCCTCGCCCTCGCTTCGCTCGGGTCGCTTCGCGTACCAAAACAGCAATCCTGCTGTTTTGTGTCGAACCCCAATCCGCCTGCTTAGGCAAGCAACTTGGCGAAGACCGGCGCGGATTGATCTTTAGTGCGAGCCCGAAGAGACCGTGGCAGTGCCATCACCACCAAACAAAAAACGGGGCCCCTGAATGGGGCCCCGTTTTATTTTTCGTGGCGGAGTGGACGGGACTCGAACCCGCGACCCCCGGCGTGACAGGCCGGTATTCTAACCAGCTGAACTACCACTCCGTGTCTGGTGGGTGCTGACGGGATCGAACCGCCGACCCTCGCCTTGTAAGGGCGATGCTCTACCAGCTGAGCTAAGCACCCCGAAAGCGAAACCGGACCGGAAACGGTTCGCGGCTCAGGCCGCTCCTACGGTCCCGTATTATTCGCCCGCTGGGCGGGTTTCCACAAAAGCAGTGTTCCGTCCCGGCGGGTGAAAGGGCGCGCTAGTTTACGGCATCCTTCAAGGCTTTGCCAGCCTTGAACCCGGGCACATTACTGGCCTTGATATGGATCGCTTCGCCCGTTCTCGGGTTGCGTCCCATGCGTGCCGCACGCGACTTCACCGAGAAAGTTCCGAAGCCGACCAGCGATACGGATCCACCGTTCGCGAGTGTCCGCGTCACGCTGTCGAGTACCGCGTCGACTGCTTTCGTTGCGTCTGCACGCGACATGCCTGCCGATGCTGATACCGACTCAATCAGTTCTCCCTTGTTCATGCATTCACCCTTGCAAATTGATTTCCAAAATTACAAATGCGCAATGCCAAAGACTGTTCCCGCATCTCCGTTAACGTCCTGAAACGAAGGACGCTTGCTACCCTTGCGTGCCGGAAACAATGCTGAAATTTCGCCAATCCCACGCCAGGCTTGACATTCAGCCTGATCCCAAGCACGCGTAGCTTATACCAAGCGTCCAAAACACCGTCAACAAAGGAGTGTTTTAGCGGGTTTCGGAAATCAGTGAGGTCGGACTTCGCCGGACGATTTTTGCCGTTTCGAACGTTGCATCGACTCGCCTTTCTTAGGCTTGGATTTGCTCTTCGGGACCGGCATGTGTTGTAAAGCGTGCTCGAAAACCTCGTCGATCCATTTAACCGGAAGAATATTCAGCTTGTCCTTGATGTTCTTCGGAATTTCGGCAAGGTCCTTTTCGTTCTCCTGCGGTATGAGCACGGTCTCTATGCCGCCCCTGTGGGCTGCAAGCAACTTCTCCTTGAGGCCGCCGATCGGCAGCACCTCACCGCGCAGCGTGATCTCACCGGTCATCGCGACGTTCGAGCGCACCGGAATTCT
>DATIPL010000052.1:0-3509 GCA_035471965.1 Gammaproteobacteria bacterium | reverse complement strand
ATCCACGATGGTGGCAGCCTTGCCGACAGCGCGGCTCCGATCCACGAAACGAGCCCGATCGGACTCGTACTGCGGTTCGGCGACGATTTCGCCTTCCACAACGGCGAAATGGGCGGCCCATACCCGTGGCTCGTCGTGCGAGCGCGGGCGGCGTGTCGCAATGAGCGCACCGAATTCGGCGAGATACTCGGTTTGGACGAACATCTTGGCGAAAGCCGGGTGCGCGTCGTCGGCGGCCGGCGTCGTCAAAACCACTTCAGCGTAGGATGTGAGCTCGATCTCACGCGGGCTGCGTCCGCCGTTGGTCAGCGATATGCGTCGAACCTCTCCGTCGTCCTCGCCGGAGACGAGAACGTACATGGTGGTCCTCAAGGTGCCATCGCGGCGGATGAATTCAGCGTGATCCTCACCGAAGACGGCTTCGTCGTATTCCGCATCGCGCCCGAGCGGCCGCGCGCCGGCAGACCAGACCTTTCCGCCCTGGGTATCCCGCAGGAAGATGAAGGAGCCGCAGTCGTCGCAGGTCGTATCCTCGCGCCAGCGTGTCACGGCAATATCGCGCCAGCGGCTGTAGCCCGCCCCCGCAGCGCTCAGCATCACCGCGTAGCGCCCGTTCGACAGCAAATGCGTGATCGGGGCGCCGCTGGCCGACGCCGTGAGGCGACGCACCGTCGCAGCCTTGACACTGTTCTCGACCGCGGAAGCCTTCACCTCCTCGGCCCGCGGATGCGCAACGGGAACGTCCCGGGGCATGCGTTCCTGAAGCAGGAGCTCGCTGGCCTGAATCATCGGTTCGCGGTGGAACCGGGCGCGCATCCGACCATCATGCAGGGCGTTCGAGATGGCAACGATGGTCAGTCCCTGGTGATGAGCCATGAAGCTGCGTACGATGGCGACGACCTCGTTGGCAGGAAGTCGCGACCGGGTGAAATCGAGGGCTTCGTAGAAACCGTAGCGCCCGCCCGCTCCCATTTCGGCGAGGCGGGCGTAGTTCCGTCGTGCGCCGTGCGGGTCCACCATGGCCGCAAGACCCGTTGCATAGGGCGCAATCACCACGTTTTCGGAGAGGCCGCGCTTCAGGCCGAGACCGGGAACGCCGAAGTTGGAATACTGGTAAGTGAATGCCATGTCGCGGGCGTTATAGGCGGATTCCGAAATGCCCCA
Source organism: Gammaproteobacteria bacterium (assembly GCA_035471965.1). Classification (GTDB taxonomy): domain Bacteria; phylum Pseudomonadota; class Gammaproteobacteria; order HK1; family HK1; genus CAMYJH01. The sequence goes on along the minus strand of DATIPL010000052.1, from coordinate 2,345 downwards.
GGGAATGCCCAGCGATCGTCCGTAAGACTGCTGCCGCGCCACCACCAGTCGGTTGGTCTGCTCGAGCAGGCTGCCGACCGGCGCGCGCATCACCAGCGACGGCATCAGATATTCGAACATGGATCCGGACCAGGAGATCAGCGCCGATCCGTTCCCCAGCGGTGTCGCGGCCCGGCCGAGGTGAAACCAATGGCGTGTCGCAACGTCCCCCTTGGCAACAGCGAACAGGCTGGCGAGCCGTGCTTCCGAAGCGAGCAGATCGTAGCAGCCGGGGTCGAGGCTATTGTCGGCAAGGGAATAGCCGATCGACAGCAGTTTCCGCTCGGGATCGAGGAGGAAGGCGAAATCCATTGCAAGCGCCATCTCGCGCGCGGTGTCCGCGAGGGCGCCCAAGCGAAGCTTCAGTTTATCCGGCGCATCGGCGATCTGAAGCCGATCACGGCCATGCTCGGCCACGGCCGTCTTCAGGGCCCCGATCCAGAAAACCAGATCCACGGAGTCCTCGTCTGCCGCTGCGGATATGACGTTGCGGGCCGCGTCGGCAACTTTTTTCGCAAGCCGATCGAGCGCCGGCGGCAGCGTCCCGGTCGCCTGCGCTCCATTCAATTGGAATTCGATCGCTTCAAGGATGGCGGCGAGCTGGCGCGCGCGCGCGTCATTCGCAGCAGGCATGGCATCGACGGCTTCACGGATCAGGCGCAGATTGTCAGTAATACCGAGCCGGGCATTCGGCGCAAGAGGGGCATCCATCCATTCTTCGCATGCGCTGGCAAGCACGATCAGATGACCGGCGAGATTTCCGCTGTCGACGGAAGAGACGTAGGCGGGCTCGAGCACATGCAGATCCTTTGTCCCGTACCAGTTGAAGAAATGGCCCCTGAACTGCGGGAGCTTCTGCATCGAGCTGAATGTCGCCTCCAGCCGCTCGACCGTCTCCGTTGTTCCCGCCCAGCCGAAGTCGCGGGCGGCGATGGCGGAGAGCAAGTAGAGACCCATGTTGGTCGGCGAGGTCCGGTGCGCGACGATCGGCTTCGGATCCTCCTGGAAATTGTCCGGCGGCAGCATGTTGTCTGACGGTGTCACGAAAGTCTCAAAGAAGCGCCAGGTGCGGCGGGCGGTGAGTCGCAAGTCGCGTGCGTCCGCGTCTGAAACCACGAGCCTCGCTGTGACGGACGGCGACCGGCTGGCCCACAAGGCGAGTCCCGGCGCTGTCAGCCATAGCAGTGCAAACGGCAGCACGAGTGGCCAGGATGACGGCGCCAATGCGACCGCGCCGGCTGCCATGACCAGACCGAGCGACGTGCCACCCGCCATCTGCCGATAGAAGCCGCGGAGATCCAGCCTCGGACTCCCCGTCGACTGTGCGGCCGTCGTCCATTCGAGGAGGAGGCGTCGCGTCGCCAACAGCCGGGCCAGCGTTCTCACGATGGCATCGCCCATCCGCCAGGCTTGATCGGCGAGGAACGCGACCGAAAGGAGGGTCTGCGTGGCCGCGAGCCGCAGGTCGGCAGCAAGCATGCGAAGGTGATTGCGAAGACGAATATCGGTGCGATGCGGCAGCACGGAAAGAAAGGGCGGAAGGAACGCCGGGATCGCGATGGCGGCGAGAACGAGCAAGGCTCCCACCACGCCTGAAGGCATGGGCAGCAGCCAGCACACGCCGAGGACCATCAGCGTGAACGGCGCATGCAGCGAACGCCTCAGGTTGTCCAGCATCTTGAAGCGGCCGATCAAAGGAATGGCTTGACTTCCCGTCAGGTGCCCGAACACCCAGGGAAGAAGCTGCCAGTCGCCCCGCGTCCAGCGATGCTGGCGCTTGCCAGCGACGTCGTAGCGGGATGGAAACTCTTCGATGACCTCGACGTCAGAGGCCAGGCCGGCGCGCGCGAAAATGCCCTCGAAGAGATCATGACTGAGCAGAGCATTGTCGGGGACGCGACCGGCGAGAGCTGCCTCGAAGGCATCGACGTCGTAGATACCCTTGCCGGTATAGGAGCCCTCACCGAAGAGGTCCTGGTAAACGTCCGAGACGGCCGCCGCGTATGGGTCGATGCCGCCGGGGCTGGAGAAGGCCCTTTGATAGAAGGAACCCTCGCGGCCGACCGGCAGCGAAGGCGTGACCCGCGGCTGAAGAATGGCGTAGCCGTCGATGACGCGCTGCTCGACGTCATCGAATTTCGGTCGATTCAGCGGATGGGACATCTTGCCGATCAGCCGCAGCGCTGCATCTCTCGGCAGCCTGGTATCGGCATCGAGGCTGATCACGTAACGGACACCGGCCGGCACCTGCGGTGCGCCCGCCGCGGTGGGCATGAACGTCGTGTCGGTGGCGCCGCGCAGAAGCC
>DATIPL010000051.1:0-1960 GCA_035471965.1 Gammaproteobacteria bacterium | reverse complement strand
TCGCCCATCGCGTGGTCATGGAACCCCAGGCCCGATTCGGCGGGCTCTCGGCGGAGCGCGTGGTGGAGGACGCCCTCAAAAGCGTGCCCGTTCCGGTCTGAGTCTAGGAACTACCGCTTCCCGAAGGTTCCCGGCTCGATGATCTTCAGAAGATTTCTGTTTCATAATTTTCACCTGGTCTACCGTACGGACCAGTGGCTGAGGCGCCGCTTCACACATGCCGGCATGCTCATGCTGGGTGCGCTGGTTCTCTCGGGCGTATTCGGAATCAACACTCGCGCCACGAATTCATACCAGCTTCTCATGCTGGTTGTCGCGGTGCTTCTGGTAAGCGCGCTGAGCGCACTTTTCTTTCGCGCGCGACTCAAGCTCACGCGGCGCTTGCCCCGCTTTGCCACTGCCGATCAGGCCCTGAGTTATACCGTTTGGATAAAGAACGAGGGCAAGCGCGCGCAGCGCGGCCTGATCGGTCGCGAGATTCTCGCTGCCGAGCCGCCGAGCGTTGCTGACTTCGCTTATCGAAAGGAACCCGCAGACTCCCGACGAAACTGGTTCGACCGACACGTCGGTTATCCGCGCTGGGCAAATTTCATGCGCTGGCGCCGCGGCGCCAGCGCTGAGGAATTGACGTTGCCCGACTTGCCGCCGGGTGAATGGGTGGAAGTGCGCATGTGTCTGGTTCCCCACAGGCGGGGATTCATACGCCTGCGCGCGGTGAGTATCGCCAAATCCGATCCCCTGGGCGTGTTCAAAGCGCTGGCGCGGGCCGGGCGTCCGGAGTCCCTTCTTGTACTTCCCCGGCGCTATGAAGTCAGCTGGGCGGAACTGCTCGGACGCGCCCAGGATCGTGTCGGTGGACAGAGCAAGGCCGCGTCCACCGGCGGGTCGGAGGAGTTCGCGTCCCTTCGCGAGTACCGGCCGGGCGATCCCATGCGTCACATCCACTGGAAGGGCTGGGCGCGTCTCGGGGAGCCGGTGGTTCGCGAATTTCACGAGGAGTGTTTCGTCCGCCAGGGTCTGATACTGGATACCTTTTTGCCCCGGGAGTCGTCCGACGCCTGTTTCGAGGAAGCGGTATCGGTCGCCGCCTCCTTCGCCTACGCGGTGCCGACGGGTGCGGGGACACTGGAGCTCATGTTCGTCGGCGCGGAGGTCTACCAGGTAGAGAGCAGCCAGGGACATGGCGCCGCCGATCGGCTCCTGGAGGCGCTGGCTTGTGTACAGGCAACGCCGGATCATCCTTTTGGGCGTTTGCAGAAAGCCGTGCTGGCCCGAGCGTCCGAGTTGAGCGCGTGCGTCTGCGTGCTGCTTGCCTGGGACGATGCGCGGCAGGAACTGGTGGCCCGGCTGCGAAACCTCGGCGTGCCGCTGCTGGTGCTGGTGCTGGTGGACGGCGACGGGGATCTCGACCCCGGCCCGATGTCGGACTGCCCGACGCGATTCAAACGCCTCCGCGTAGAGCGGGTCGAGGAAGACCTGCTGCTGGCGGAAACTTCCACCACGCCGCCGCCTACGTCAAAAGACGCCGCATGAACCCGGCCTCAGAAGCGAACAGTGCTCCCCCCAGGGTGACGGTTCCGCCGCTCGGTGTTGCGGCGGCGCTGATGTTGTGGGGCATGGAAAATCGCCTGTGGCCCTACGCGGTGGCGATGGCCATCGTGCTCGAAGTGGCGCGGCTTTCGCCCTGGCGCTGGCACCTTTCCGACAAGGATTACGAACACATTGCCGACGTTTCCGGAATCGGATTCGTGGTGGTCGTCATCTACGTCTTCGACACCTACTCGTTCCAGGGCATCTACATCATTCTTCAATGGTTGCCCATGATTCTCTTTCTGATTGCGCTGGCGCAGCGGTCCGGAACACGAAACGACATTCGCTACTCGGCGTTGTTTCTCTCCGTACGCCGCGCCGAACGTAAGGGCCTCATCGAAGATGCCGGCGCCATCGATTTCGATCTTCC
>DATIPL010000050.1:0-6750 GCA_035471965.1 Gammaproteobacteria bacterium | reverse complement strand
CATGCGCATGCCTTCCTTGTCCGACTCGTCGCGAAGCTCGCTGATGCCGTCGATGCGCTTGTCCTTGACCAGCTCGGCAATCTTCGCCAGCAGGCGCGCCTTGTTGACCTGAAACGGAAGCTCCGTGACCACGATGCGCTGGCGGTCGCCGTTGTCGCCGCCCTCGAAATGCGTGCGCGCGCGCACGTAAATCCGGCCGCGGCCGGTGGCGTAGGCTTCGCGGATGCCCTGGGCGCCGTTGATGATGCCGGCGGTGGGAAAGTCCGGACCCGGGATGTGCCCCATCAATCCGGGCACGTCGATGGCGGGATCGTCGATGTAGGCGACACAGGCGTTCACCACCTCGGCGAGATTGTGCGGCGGAATGTTGGTGGCCATCCCCACGGCGATCCCGGCGGAACCGTTGACCAGAAGATTGGGCAGCCGGGTGGGAAAGACCGACGGCTCCGATTCCGACTCGTCGTAGTTGGGGGTGAAATCGACCGTTTCCTTGTCGAGGTCGGCAAGCATCTCGTGGGCGATGCGCGCCATGCGCACTTCGGTGTAACGCATCGCCGCCGGGGGATCGCCGTCCACGGATCCGAAGTTGCCCTGTCCGTCGATGAGCATCACCCGCATCGAGAACGGCTGCGCCATGCGCACCAGCGCATCGTAGACCGCCGATTCTCCGTGGGGGTGGTACTTGCCGATGGTGTCGCCGACCACGCGGGCCGACTTCTTGTAGGGCTTGTTCCAGTCGTTTCCCAGGGCGCTCATGGCGTAGAGCACGCGCCTGTGAACCGGCTTCAGGCCGTCTCTGACATCGGGAAGGGCGCGCCCCACGATCACGCTCATGGCGTAATCCAGATAGGACTGCTTCATCTCCTCCTCGATGTTGACCTGGAGGACCTCCTTTGCAAATTCACCCATAAATAAAATGCTTCAAAATCAGATAGTTAAAGTATTGTTGCGCCGCCACGAAAAACTAATGAATTCTATCATTTCCGGGGCTTCAAAGTCTCGTTTCAAGCGCTTGAAAACAGGCCGGTTTTAAGCCGTTTTCGCGCCCAATCCGAGGCCGGTCCGGAGACCTCGAATCGGCCTTCCGGGGAGGGCTTCAGGAAGGATTCAGGGGATTGATTCAGAGACGTGTGCGACGCACATCCGGAACGGACTCTGAGGCGTCCGGCGCCGCCGACGCGCTCGCTCCGGGCACCGGTCCGTAGATCGGCAGCGCCCGCTCGAGCATGTCGAGATAGCTTCGAATGCGCTCGACGTATTCCACCGGCTCGGATCCTCTCGCATAGCCGTGCTTGACGGTGCGGTAGTACTTCTTGCGCGAAAGCAGCGGAAAGACGGTCTTGAGTGAATGCCAGCGATTGGGATCCTGGCCCAGCCGCGCGGCCAGCTCGCGCGCATCCTGCAGGTGACCGAAGCCGACGTTGTAGGCCGCCAGCGCGAACCAGAGCCGATCCTCTCCCTGCACCGATTCAGGAATGCGTTCGATCATGCGGGCCAGATAACGCGCGCCGCCCATGATGCTCTGGCCCGGATCGAGACGGTTCTTGACTCCCATGGCCCGGGCCGTGGGCAGCGTCAGCATCATCATGCCCCGCACGCCGGTGGGGCTCCGGGCACGCGGATTCCAGTGCGACTCCTGATACGACGCCGCGGCAAGCAGCGTCCATGGAATATTGTGCTTCTCCGCGGCCCGCTCGAAGCTGTCTCGATACTGGGGCAGACGGGTCCGGATCCTGCGCATGTAGCGTTTGGTGTCGACGTAATCGAAGAGGGTGACGTGACCGAAATAACGTTCATCCAGACCGGCGAGCAATCCGTTCTCGTCGGCCTCGGCAAAAAACTTCTCCAGCCGGCCCAGAAGCTCGTCCGCTCCGGGCGGAATGACCCAGGCGAGGCTTTGCTCTTCGCTGATGGGAAAAGCGATCTGCAGGTCGGGGAAATAGCGCTGGTTGATGGCGACGATGTTGGAGTCCGAAACCGCGCAATCCACCTCCTGGCGCGAAACCTGCTCGAGGATCTCGTCGGTGGAAAGCTCGACGGTGGTGCCCCACTCCAGATCGGGAACGTCGACTTTCAGCTCGCGCAGGCGCTCCACGTAGCTGCTGCCGCCGATGACCAGGAGTCTCACCGAGGACAGCTCGGCGATGCTCTTGGGAACCGTGCCCTTGCGATGGCAGACCACCTGCTGCTGCACCGTCTTGTAGTCCGGTCCGAACACGTGCGCCTGCTCCCGCTCCTCGGTGCGGGTGAGGGCAGCGGCGGCCAGATGGCCGCGACCGGACGCTATCGCTTCCAGAACTTCGGGAATGCTGTCGAGAATCTCGTAGCGCACCTTGACGCCCAGAGACTCGGCGAATTCCTGCGTCAGCGCGTACTCGTAGCCGTCGAGACCGTCGCGGCTTTCGTAAAACGTGGTCGACCCGTATCGGGTCAGCACCACCAGCTCGCCGGTGCGGCGAATTTCTTCCAGCGTGCCGCCGGTCCGGTCAGGCCGGCTCAATAGAACCGCGGCGACGATCCCCGTGGCCAGAACGAGCCACCCCACCGTTTTGATCTGGTACGAATTCATTCGAACAGCGCGGCGATCTTCGCCGCGTCGGGCTGCCTGATGACGCCCCTCTCGGTCACGAGCACGTCCACCAGCGCGGCCGGCGTGACGTCGAACACCGGATTCCACGCCTCCGCTCCGCTGGCGGCGACGCGGGCGTCGCCGAGGGACAGCAGCTCTTCGCCGGCGCGGTTCTCGATTGGAATCGACCCGCCGTCGGGGCAACCGCGATCGATGGTGGAGGTGGGCGCGACCACCATGAAGCCCACGCCGTGATGGCGCGCGCTCACCGCCAGCCCGTAGGTTCCGATCTTGTTGGCCACGTCGCCGTTGGCGGCCACGCGGTCGGCGCCGACGATGACCCACTGCACCCTGCCCTGCGCCATGGCGTAGTTCGCCGCGCCGTCGGCGATCAGGCTCACGGGAATGCGGTCGTGAATCAGTTCCCACGCGGTGAGCCGGGATCCCTGAAGCCAGGGACGCGTTTCATCGGCGTAGACGTGCTTCAACTTGCCGAGCTGAAACGCGCTGCGGATCACGCCGAGCGCGGTGCCGTAACCGGCGGTGGCCAGCGCCCCCGCGTTGCAGTGCGTGAGCACGCCGGATGCGGAGTCGATGAGCGCCGCCCCGAGCTCGCCCATGCGCCGGTTGGCTTCGAGATCTTCGCGCAAGATGGCGTTGGCTTCCTCAAGCAGCGGCGCAACCGGTTCGCCTTCCAGACCCTCGAGGGTTCGCCGCATGCGGTTCACGGCCCAGCCGAGATTGACCGCCGTCGGCCGCGCTGACGCGAGCCGATCCAGATCCGAATCCACGGCCTGCCGCCAGGTCGCGGGATCTTCCGCGTACCGATCCCGGGCCGCGAGGACCACGCCGTAGGCCGCGGCGACGCCGATCGCGGGCGCGCCGCGCACGGTCATGTTTCGAATGGCATCGGCAACCTCAGCCGCGCTGCGGCAAATGACGTGGTCCGTGCGCGACGGCAGCAGCCGCTGGTCGATGAGTCGCACCGCCCCGTCGCGCCATTCCACCGGGCGAATGGAGTCGTAAAGCACCACGTCCACGGCGCCGGCTTTCACTTCCTGCTGCGCGTCCATCATGCGTTGAATCGCTCAAACCATTATCATGCCCCGGGTCGTTCTGCCTCGAACTCCTTTCACGTCGATTTCCTCGTTCGAGCACCCAGGAGAATTTTAGTTGGAATCAGTCGACACAGTCGTCGATGCGGGCTGGATCATACCGGTGGAGCCCGACGAGGCCGTGCTCGAGAATCACGCCGTCGCGCTCCGAGACGGCCGGATTGCGGCGATTTTACCGCAGGCGGAGGCGAAGCGCCGGTACGAGCCCGAAAGCACGGTCACGCTTCCCGGCCACGCCATTATTCCCGGCCTGGTCAACGCCCACACCCACGCGGCCATGAGTCTGTTCCGCGGTCTTTCCGACGATATTCCGCTGATGCGCTGGCTCAACGATCACATCTGGCCCGCGGAGCAGAAGTGGGTCAGCGACACATTCGTCCGCGAGGGCACGCGGCTGGCGATCGCGGAGATGATCCGCGGCGGCACCACCTGCTTCAACGACATGTACTTCTATCCCGACGAGGCGGCGAAGGTGGCGAGCGAAGCGGGCATGCGCGTCGTCGTCGGTCTCATCGTTCTCGATTTTCCAAGCGTCTGGGCGAGCAGCGCGGACGAGTACATCACCAAAGGCATCGAGGTTCACGATCAGTTCCTGAACGATCCGCTGGTGACCACGGCGTTCGCGCCGCACGCGCCGTACACGGTCTCCGACGAGCCGCTGGAACGCGTGCGCACTTACTCCGACGAGCTGGATATCCCGGTGCACATGCACGTCCACGAGACCGCCGACGAGGTGGCCGGGAGTGTCGCCAGGACCGGCGAGCGTCCGCTGGCGAGGCTGGAACGTCTGGGTCTGCTCAGCAACCGGCTGCTGGCGGTCCACCTCACCCAGCTCGAAGACCACGAGATCGAAAAGCTGGCGGCGATGGGCGTCAACGCCTGCCACTGCCCGGAATCGAACCTGAAGCTCGCCAGCGGTTTCTGCCCGGTGGCCAAGCTCGCGCGCGCCGGGGTGAACGTCTGCATCGGCACCGACGGCGCCGCCAGCAACAACGACCTCGGCATGCTGGCGGAAACGCGCACCGCGGCGCTGCTGGCCAAGGGCGTGAGCGGCGACGCCAGCGCGGTGCCGGCGCACGCGGCGCTGCGCATGGCGACCCTGAACGGCGCCAGGGCGCTGGGTCTGGACGGCGAGATCGGATCGCTCGAGCCGGGAAAGGCGGCGGATCTGGTGGCGCTGGACCTGTCCCAGCTCGAGACCCAGCCGGCGCATCACCCGATATCCCAGGTGGTCTATTCCGCCGGACGGCACCAGGTCACCGACGTCTGGATCAACGGACACCGGGTGCTCAAAGGCCGCCAGCTCATGACCCTGGACGCACAGCAGATCCTGCGCGAGTCGCGCCTCTGGGCCGAACGCCTCGCCGGCGCTTAAGATCCTCGCATGGAGACCCCGACACGCAATGTCGACCCGGAGGAGATCTCGAGATTCGAGGCGCTGGCTGCCCGCTGGTGGGATCCGGGAAGCGAGTTCAAGCCGCTGCACGACATCAATCCGCTGCGGCTCGATTTCATCGATGAGCGCGCCCGTCTCTCCGGGAAGCGGGTGCTGGACGTGGGCTGCGGCGGCGGAATCCTCGCCGAGAGCATGGCCGCACGCGGGGCCGAGGTCGTCGCCATCGACGCCTCCGAGGCGCCGATCAGCGTTGCCCGGCTTCACCAGATGGAATCGGGCAGCAGCGTGGATTACCGAATGGCGACGGTGGAGGAGATCGACGCCGCCGGCGAAGCGCCGTTCGATGTGGTCACCTGCCTCGAGCTGGTCGAGCACGTCCCGGACCCGGGGTCGGTGATCGCCGCCTGCGCCTCGCTGCTCAAGCCCCGGGGTCACGCCTTCTTCTCCACCATCAACCGGAACCCCAAGTCTTATCTGTTTGCCGTCATCGGCGCCGAGTACGTGCTCAAGCTTCTGCCCAAGGGCACCCACGATTACGCCAAGTTCATCCGCCCGTCGGAGCTCGACGCCTGGGCGCGGCGCGCGGAACTGAAGCTCCGCCAGATCAAGGGCATGAGCTACAACCCGCTCACGCAGCGATACCGCCTCGGCAGTGACGTCAGCGTCAACTACCTCACCTGGTACCGGCGGAGCCACGACTGAAGCCGTGCCCGTCTCCGTGCGCACGGTATTGTTCGACCTGGACGGCACGCTCGCCGACACGCTGCCGGACCTGGCCTTCGCCCTCAACAGCGCGCTTCAGGCCGAAGGGCTGGAGCCGCTGTCGGAAGACGCCATCCGCCCGCTGATCACGGAAGGCGGCCGGGTCATGGTGGACATGGCCGTGGGCGAGCGCCGCGACGCGGAGACCCGGGAGCGCATGCGGCAGACATTCCTCGGCACCTACAGAGAAAACCTCGCCAACCAGACGCGGCTGTTTCCGGAAATGGAATCGGTGCTGGATACGCTCGATCAGCGCCGCATCCCCTGGGGCATCGTCACCAACAAGATCGCGGCGTTCACCGATCCGCTGGTGCGCGCGCTCGGTATCGACGGCCGCGCCCGATGCGTGGTCAGCGGAGACACGACCCCGCACGCGAAGCCGCATCCGGAACCGATGCTCTACGCCTGCCGCGCGGCCGGCGCCAGCCCGGCGGAATGCGTTTACCTGGGCGACGCGGAGAAGGACGTGCTCGCCGGCCGCCGCGCGGGTATGCGCACGCTTGTCGCGCTCTACGGCTACCTGCCCGAGGACGCGGACCCCCACGCATGGGGGGCGAGCGGCGTGGTGGACTCCCCGTCGGGCCTGGTCCGCTGGCTGGACGACTACGTGTGAGCGCGCATGGATGTCGACGCCTATTGCCGTGACCGGGTCGCCGCGGAAGGCAGCGTGCTCTATTACAGCTTTCTGTTCGTGCCCGATCCGGCCCGCCGGGCGCTGACGGCGCTGCGCGCCCTGGGCGAAGAGCTGCGCGAGGTCACCGACGCCTGCTCCGATCTCAACGTCGGCCGATCCAAGCTCGCCTGGTGGAGCGAAGAGATCGCCTGGACATCCCAGGGCAAGTCGCGACACCCGGTGACCCAGGCGATGGTAAACAGCATCGACGCGGGCGGCATCAACGAAGCGCACC
>DATIPL010000049.1:0-3939 GCA_035471965.1 Gammaproteobacteria bacterium | reverse complement strand
CCCACTGGCCATACAGCTCGACGGCCCGGGACGAACTGGCCTGTTCCGGCGAGTCGCCGGACAGTCTGCACTCCAACTGCAGCGGTAAGCACGCGGGGATGCTGGCCGTTTGCCAGAAGAACGACTGGCCGTTCGAAAGCTACATCGATGCGAAGCATCCGCTTCAGCAGCGTATCCACGACATTGTTGCGACACTGTGCCGGGCGAAAAGCACGCCGCTGCCGCATTCCATCGACGGCTGCTCTTTGCCCACCTACTGGGTACCCATGCGCGGTCTGGCATACATGTATGCGGCGCTCGCCCACCCCAAGGGTGCGCCCGCCCTGGAGCAACGGGTGATCGCAGAGGAGCTTGCGCTTTTGTTCAAGGCCGGCACCCGCCATCCTGAAATGGTGGCGGGTAAAGGCTTTTTCGATACTCGCCTGATGGCAAGCTTCAACGGCCGGCTGTTCGCCAAGGGCGGTGCCGCCGGCGTATACGCCATTGCGGTGGCGCCCACGGATGCATTTCCTCGAGGCCTCGGCATTGCATTCAAGGTCGAGGACGGCGACGGCGATGCCCGGGCGCGGCCGGTGATCGCTTGCGACATTTTGCGACAGCTGGAAATCGAGCCGGACAAATCCTCATCGGCGGAGACGCTGGACCAGCTTGCGGGCGCCTCAATCGTGAACGTCCGCGGACTGAGCGTCGGAGCCTACCGGACGGTGTTCAAGCTGCGCTGATTCAATCCGGTTGCCTGCGAAATCAGCAAGGCTGCCGGCATCTGATCAGGAGAATTCGCCCCCGCCCTCGCCGGCAAACGGGAAAATCCCGCTTCAACTCATGAATTTAGCTTCGGCGGACTTGTGCGCCTGACCGAGCTTCCGCTGGTCGAAATCTTTATCGAGAATTCGGCAGGCGGCGTAAAAATGCCGCTTGATGGAATTGATTGATTTGCCGCAGGGTCCGGCGGGCATATCGTCGTCGCCGCTGCCCGCGAGGGACTCGCCGTCGTACGTGCCGAATATGAAAATCTGAAATTGGTCCGCCTGGCGCTCAATGCGCGCCTGGTCGAACGCGGAGAATGCCTCGAGCAGCCGGACGCGGTGGTGAAGAAGTTCCTTGATTGAGTGTTCAATCTTTCCGGTCTGACGCAGAAACTGATAGATCACCTCGATTCCGGCGTGTTCGTCCCGACTTAGATGATCAGCGGGTCCTATATACAGGTTTGCATCCATGTCCAGAACGTAGGGCGTTTCCTTGAATCGCCCCTCGAATGTCCTGCCGACGAAAGCAAGGTTGCCTAGCAGCTTTTTGTTCTGTCTGGATTTCACTGACGGGACCCCCGGCCGATCGCTATAAAAGCTAGCTCCGGCACCTTGACGATTCAAGCTGGAGCGAGGTGTGGCAGCGGCTGCGGCCTGAGCCCAAATCCTGCTTTTTCTCGGCTGAAGACGGAGGGCCTCGGGGCACCCGCGAACCGCGAAAATCAGTGCAGCCGGCGGAAAGTTCCCGCCGCCGTCCGATGCCGCTGTTTTGCTTTCTCTGCCCTTTTATGCACAATAACCGACGGTTGTCGGTGTACTAAGCTGATAAAAAAGCACAATTCGAAGGAAAGTCGTTGGATACGAATGTGACACCGTTAATTCTGCGGCTGGACGTCACGGGCCAACCCCTTCGTTGGATTCCCTGGCGCGTCGCAGTCGTGCTGGACACGCGCTCGATGATCGCGTGGAACGCCGGCGATCATCTGTTTACCTTCCACGGCGGGTTCAACCGCATCAGTGGCGAGCAATCCATCGTTACCATCAGTTCCATTATCGCGGTCAAAGGCAAGCTCAAGAATCCCCGCGGCGGCCGACTGGTTCCGCCGTTGTCCAACGCGGAGCTGTTTTTGAGAGACGGTCAGATGTGCATGTATTGCGGGCGACAACACGCCGAACACATGCTGACCCGGGATCACGTCCGCCCGCTGTCCCAGGGAGGCAAAGACACCTGGAGCAACGTGGTCACCGCGTGCAAGCCCTGCAACCATGCCAAGGGCGCGCGTACTCCTGAGCAGGCGGGGATGAGCCTGCTGGCGGTGCCGTTCGTGCCGAACCGCGCCGAATATCTGGTGCTTTCGAACCGGCGGATTCTTGCCGACCAGATGGAGTTTCTGAAAAAGCGCTTCAGGAACGGCAGCCGGCTCTCGCTGACCGGCTGACGCAGCCGGGGCTACAGACGCCCCTGCAGGTTCTCGTGGTTGATTATCACTTCGGCTTCCTCCCGAAGAGCCCGCGAGTATTCTTCCAGCGCGGTGGATCCGTGAGCGGCCGCCATCGAGCGGCGGAGATCCTCCGCGGCCTCTTGCTGGCCCTCAAACGGCCCCGGCCTGACCGACTCCAGGGCGACGATCTGGAACCCGCCGCTTGGCAGCGAGCGTCCGGCATAGGTGCGCGCCTGCTGTTCCGGCTTGGGCATGCGAAACACCAGCGCGCGCAGGCCCGGGTCAGCCTCGTCCGACTGGCGAGAAAAACTGCTGGTTTCACTCCACTGCACGTTCTCCGACGCCGCTACCTGCTCAGGAGACTCTCCGTTTCTGAGCTTCTCCAGCAGCGACCGACCCGTCTCTGTAGCTTTTTCACGGGCGGTGCGCTGCTTTAATTCCTGCGCGATTTGATCTCTAACCGTATCCAGCGGCAGGGGTGCCGCCGGCTCGTGGGTTTTGACCCGCAGCGCCACGACCACGCCGTTGCCGAGCTCCAGAACCTCGCTGTTGTTGCCGCCTTCGAGCACGTCTTCGCTGAAGGCAGCCGAAACCACCTCAGGGTTCGAAGCGATTCCCGCCGGCGCCCCCTCCCGGGAGAAGGGCGAGGATGTCTTGATCTCGAGCCCGAGTGTTTCCGCCGCAATGTCCAGCGATTCCGGGTGTTCGAACGCCAGATTAGCCAGGCGTTCCACCTGCTCCGAGAACTCCAGGTCCGCCTGCTCGCTCTGAAATTCGGTTTTAAGCTGTGACTTCACCTGCTCGAAGCTCCGGGTTCGACTCTCACGGATCTCGGTCACCTGGATGAGGTGAAGGCCGAATGCAGACCGAACCGGCTGACTCAGCGCACCTGCCTCGAGCGAAAAAGCGGCAGACTCGAAGGCCGGATCCATGATGCCGCGGGAGATGAAGCCCAAGTCACCGCCGCTCTCGGCCGTTCCCGGGTCGTCCGAATGCGCCTTTGCCATGGCTTCGAACGATGCGCCCGATTCGATCTGCCGGCGGATATCGAGCAGCTTGTTCCGTGCATCCTCCACGGTCGAATCGTCCGCGTCTGACGCTAAGCTGAGTAAAATGTGGCTCACCTTGCGCTGTTCCGGGATACCGTAATTGGCCTGCCGGGCCTGATACAGTTTCAGCAGCTCCGCGTCGTCAACGGGAATGCCCGCCGCTATCCGGGGCCTCGATATCTCCAGGTACTCGATCGCGACCTGCTCGGGCTTCACGTAGCGGGCCTTGTTTTCCTCGTAGTGGCGCGCAATGGCCTCCTCGGAGACGGAGACGTCCATGAAGCGTGAAACCGGCACCTCGAGCGTTCTGAAGCTTCTTTGCTGGCCTTGAAGCGCACGCATTCGCGCCAGCTCCGCCTCGGTGACAATGGCCGAGTCGACCAATCCGTTGGTGATCTGCCCGGAAAGCAGACCCTGACGCATCATCTGTTCGAAGCCGCCGGGGGAGTAACCCTGCTGGCGGAGGAAGTTCTCGTAGCGCTCGGGCGAGAATCCGTCGTCGCCGCGAAAGATCTCCTGGGACTGGATTTCAGCCGCCAGTTGGGCGTCGCCTATGCGCATTCCCGAATCGGCGGCCGCCTGGAGCAATAACTGCTCACTGACCATCTGGTCCAGGGTCTGCTGACGCACGACGCCGTCGTCGACGGATTCCGCCATCTCCGGCCCGAGCATCTGCCGCAGTCTCGAACGCTGTTCCTGTAC
>DATIPL010000048.1:0-1796 GCA_035471965.1 Gammaproteobacteria bacterium | reverse complement strand
GAATCCGCGCTGCTCGAGCGTTTTCGCGGTCAACCGTCGCCGCCCGCCATCGAGCCCGTAGCGACTCCCGAAGACCTGCTCTCCGCACGCCAGCGTGTGCAGGCGGTGCGGGTCGAAGCTCCGGCGCGCGACTACGTGCTTGCGCTGATCCGCGCAACCCGGGAGCACGACAAGCTGCGTCTGGGCGCGAGCCCGCGAGCGACGCTCGCGCTGCAGGCGGCCGCTCAGGCCGCCGCCGCGCTTGCCGGCCGAAGCTACGTGATCCCCGACGACGTCAAACGCATGGCCGGCGCAGCGCTTTCCCACCGCATCATTCCCGAGATGTCCGCGACATTGAGCGGGACGGACGCCGCCGCAATCGTCTCGGAAATCCTCCGATCGGTGCCGGTGCCCCTGGACACCTGAGGCCGGAAGTCAGCGCCCATGCAGCGCACCGCAGAGGATCGGCGCTGGGTCGCCTCGCCGGAAAACGCGCCGGCCCGAACCGGCTTCGTGGTCTCGGACCTGATGGCGCTGGTCCTGCTGCTGCTCGCCGTCGTCGGCGCGCTGCTGGATCGAACGCTGCTTGCGCTGGTGGGCGCGCTGGTGCTGGCCGTGGTTCTCATCGCCCGGGCGTGGACCCGGATCGCGCTGGAAGGGGTGCGCTACACGCTGTCCGTAACCCCCGCCCGGGTTTTCGAAGGGGACCCGGTCACACTCACCTTGAGCCTCGAGAACCACAAGCGTTTTCCGGTCTCACGCGTGAAGATACGCGAACGGCTGCCTCCGGGACTGGCGCTCATCGGCGGCGGGGACACGGGCACTCGTCTCTTCGGTGCCACCGTGTTCGACGCCGTCACCGGTCTCGCGCCCAGAGAGCGGGTGCGCCTCAAGTATCGCCTCGAGGCGCAACGCCGGGGTCACAAGGTGTTCGGCCCGGCGCGGATCGAGGCCGGGGATCCGTTCGGCTTCTACAGCGCGAGCTGCGAGTTAACGCGGTCGGCCGTCGATCTCATCGTCTATCCGAAGCTCGCCGCGGCGCCGACCCTGATGCCGCTCCTCGCCCGGCCCATGGGAGAGGTCATCGCGTCCCGGCGGACCCTGGACGATCCGAACCTTCCGGCCTCGGTTCGCGAATATCGCGCGGGCGATCCCATGGGCGCCATCGACTGGAAGGTGACCGCCCGGCGCGGCCGTCCGCACGTGCGCGTCAACGACGCGAGCCTTTCCGGCAACGTGGTTCTGATGCTGGAGTGCGATACGCGCGGCGAGGACGCCTGGGAGGAATCGCCGGAGCTGCTGGAGCGTGGCGTCAGGATCGCGGCGTCGCTGGCCGCGGAGCTCATCAGCAGGCGCCATTCCGTCGGCCTGCTCGCGAACGGCGTGCCTCCCGGGGACCTCGCCCGGATCGCGGTGACGCCCGCAGCCGGCCCGAAGCAGCTCGGCAGGATTCTCGAGGCCCTGGCGCGGGTTCAGTCCCTCATCGTCAAGCCGCTCCCGGTCCTGGCGGCGGAAAACACGGCGCGCCTGCTGCCCTTCGGCGCCAGCGTGATCTGCATCACCGGCATCGACGATCCGCACACGCCGAAAATGCTCGCCGGCCTCGCGTCCCGCGGCCACCCGGCGCTTCTGCTGAACATCAGCGTTCCGCAATCGCGTGCGGGCGCGGATATCCGCGTGACGCGCTATGGCGGGCCGGGGCGCCGGCGGGCATTGGCACCGGGAGGTTCCGGATGACCCGGGAGCGCTGGCTGCTCACCCTCGTTGCGACCCTGGTGACCGATACCACCTGGCTTTACCTGCTGCTCGCCTTTCTC
>DATIPL010000047.1:0-4661 GCA_035471965.1 Gammaproteobacteria bacterium | reverse complement strand
CAGGGACGCGGCCGCGGCAATCAGCCCTACGGACTCCAGTCCGACAGCGAGAATTTGTGAATGATGGCTGAGGCCGATTCTGCGACCTAGCATGTGCCGCCCAACAAAGTGAAAGACATTCCCCGGAAAGTATTTCGCGATCTGGCTTTGCGCATAGGCGCTGATGCACACGGAACTGGGCAGGTGCCGATTTTCGGCGTAGGTGAGAATGACCAACCACGCGACCGCAAGGAACAGGCTAATCGCCGCGTAAGCAATTCCGGACAACGCTACCGCAAACAAGAAGCCTGTAGTTGACTGCGCCAATACTTCCAGCGGACGGCTTTCCACGAAGCGAATGGCCACGAAAATGCAGGTTAGCCAAACCAATACATAGCCGGCGAATCCTGCGAATTTTCTCTTAAACACATTCATCCGAAATCATTTTCCGTGGCGGCACAAAGCCATTGTCCACGGTATCGGCGTACGAACTGCGACAAGCTCCATTCGCGTTTGGAGCATGTCGAGGAAAGCTCGCTGGGACCAGTGTTGTAGGTGACCGGGCGTATTACCCAAACTACTCCAATATTTTCCCCGCATTAAATTCAATACGCGCCAAAGAGGTTCCCTCGGAACACTGACCAACAGAAAGGGATTCGCCAATGCTGCGAGCCGCTCAAAGGCCTTTTCTGGGTCGTCGACGTGTTCCAGAACTTCGCAGCAAACTACGAGTTCGGCAGAATCGAGATCGGGGTTTAAGTCATAAAGGCTGGTGGCAGAAAAGCACAGCCGATTCCGCTCATTCGACCTCGTAAGGGACTGGGCCTGTGCGACGATTTCATACGATATGTCGACCGCTCGGACCTTGCTGCACGTGGCAGCCAGACGCCGTGCCAGATATCCCTCCCCACAGCCGACTTCCAGAATCTCACCGGCACTGCAAAGTCCGACCAGTTCGTCAAAATCTGTCAAGTATCCATGAACTAAACGGCGTGCCACCGGGTTTCGTGTCGAATACTTCGGGTAGACGTTCCCGGCTATCTGCTCCGTAGACCCGCTAGGCACGGCGTGTCTCAGGTTCGGTCATCAGATCATTTCTAGTGGGCCCTGCTGCAGTGTTCTGGTCAGCGACAGTCTCTATTACCAGGCCCTTCGATTCCCCAACCGCATCTAAGTCGGTGGTACGGGCCAGCTCGATCCGACGAATTCGCCAATCGATCTGCTCTAGGAGCTTGCGATTAATAGATATTAAATCGGCGATGATCCCGATCAGTAGGACAAAGGAACCCACACCCATCAAGCTCGTCGCCAAAATGACTGACTGCACATGGCCAGCTCCTTCGTCGATGCTCAAGAAATAGAGATAACGAATTCCGAGAACGAACCCTACCCCGAAAAGGGCCGCAGCGACTGCCACGAAGAAGCGCAGAGGTCTATACGTTATGAAGATCCGCGTTATCGTCGCGGCGGATCGAAAAACGTAACTTCGAATACTTTGAATCAGACGCGACTCCCTGAGATCCGTGTTAGTCCGAACGGGAACCGATACGACACGGAAGCCGTTTTGGCCAGCCTGAATCAGCGTCTCCAAGGTATAGGTATATTCGCCGAATACGTTCAAGCGCATGGCGGCATTGCGGCTGATCGCCCGAAAGCCGCTCGGCGCATCCGCCACCTTTGTCCGGCTCGCTATTCGCACCACCCAGCTGCCAAGCCTCTGAAGGCTTTTCTTAAGGAAGGAGAAATGCTCGATGTCAGAGATCGGACGGGCTCCGATGACGATGTCGGCTTCACCGTCCTGAATAGGGGCGATCAGGTGGGCGATGTCATCCGCACAATATTGATTGTCCGCATCAGTATTAACGATGATGTCGGCCCCGGCCGCAAGGCACGTATCTATCCCCGCCATGAACCCTCTTGCGAGACCTTGGTGCCCGTTCAAGTGGACGACACTGTCGACGCCATGCTTGCGGGCAACGTCGACAGTTCGGTCCGTGCATCCATCGTCAATGATCACGCGCTTGATCTCGTCCGTGCCCGGAAGGCTACGCGGCAGGGCGTCAAGAGTAATGCCGATCACTGTTTCTTCATTGTAGCAAGGTATTTGGATGAAAACTTTCGTCATGCCAACCTCGAGGCAATGCCCCTGGGAGATCGGATCGACTGACCTCGGTCTAAGGAGTAGCTGAGCTGAGGGCTCGGAAACATATCGACAGCTCGGCCCACTCCCGTCGTCTTTGTCAATTCTCACTTAAATAACAATTAAGATCTGGTATCCGCAGATCCAGGCGCTGTTTTAGTTTGACCACAGGCGCGGTGATCAATCCAACTCGGGCAAGATATATACGCCAGCTGGATCTGTAATGTCGAGAGTCAACGTAGCTCCGGTCAACCGCCGGGGCGCAACGCGCAAGTGGTCGAACTCGACCGTCGTCAGGTTCCGTAGCGGTCGTGGTGGCGCACCCAGGCCATCGTGAAGTCCAGCCCGTCCTCGTCGCGGCCCTTGGGCACGAGATCGAAGTAGTGATACGCGGTGATGAACATGTCGAGGCCGCGCTGGTATCAGGAATAGGTATGGAAGATCTCGCTTTTCTCATCCTTGTAGAACACGCTGATCCCGGGCGCTTCGGTGCTGGGAAAGCCCTGCTTTCGATAGTTGTACTCGGCGGTGCCGTCCTTGACCTCGTCTTCGGTGAAGAAGACGCCGTAGTCCCGGTTGAAGTCGCTCTCGAGGGAGGAGACCCAGGGAAAGCGCCATCCCATGCGCCGCTTGAAGGCCTCGAGCCGATCGAGCGGCGCCCGGGAGACCGCGACCAGACTGACGTCGCGCTGCGCGAGATGCACGACCGCCGGGTCGAAGTGATCGGCCAGCAGCGAGCAGCTCCGGCAGCCCTCCTCCCAGTCCGGGCCGAACATGAAGTGGTAGACGATGAGCTGGCTGCGCCCTCCGAAGAGGTCGGCGAGCGATACCCGGCCGTCGGGCCCCTCGAAAACGTAGTCTTTCTCGACCCGCTCCCAGGGCAGCTCCCGGCGCTCCCGGCTGAGGGCGTCCCGCAGACGCGTGAACTCCTTCTCCTTGGCCAGCAGCGCCTTGCGCGCCTCGAGCCAGGCTTCGTGCGAGACTACGTCGCGCTTGTGCATTGCCGTCCTCCCTTCGGTGCGTTTCCGTCGTCGGAAACCGTCAGCGCCGTCTGCCGGCCGACAGCCAGACGTCGCACAGCGGCGAGACGAAGGTGCCGTGATCGATGTGCGGATAAAGGCGCTTGGTGAAGCGCTCGATCGCCCGGCTGTCCCGCAGGCGCTCCAGCGTCGTACTGCTGTCGAGCACCGTGACGTGATAGTGGTGCAGCGGGTTCTCACGGCTTTCGAGCCAGAGCGAGAGCTCGACCTCCGGAACCTCCGCCTCGAAATAGTCGACGAGCTCGGCCGCGGCGGCCTTGCCCTCGGCGACGTCGCCGTCGGGCTTGAAGAAGTAGTCGTTGACCACGGTGACGCTCATCGGAGCCTCCCTCGTGAACCGGTCTCGCGGGCGCCCGGGCGCGGCGCTCTTGCCACGGAAGATATTTTAGCGTTTACTATAATAATGCCTGAATCGATCCCTGACAAGCCGACCAGGGCGCCCGATGTCTTCCACGCGATCGCGGATCCCAATCGGCGCCGGCTCCTGGACCTGCTCGGCGACGAAGAACGTTGCGTCCGGGACCTCGTGCCGCACCTCGGGATCACTTTCGGGGCGGTCTCGCAGCACCTTCGGATTCTCCGGGACGCCGGCCTGGTCGCGCACCGCAAGCAGGGCCGCCACCGCTTCTACCGGGCGACGCCGGAGGCGCTCGCCGCGGTCCACGGCTGGACCGAGCGCTACCGGGCCTTCTGGGAACGCCGCCTGGAGCGGCTGGGCCGCTACCTGGACGATGAGCGATGAAGTTCGCGCTCGATTTCGACAAGACCTTCCCGCACCCCATCGAGCGGGCCTGGCATGCCCTGACCGACCGTGCCGCGCTGGCCCAATGGCTGATGGATACCGATTTCGTTCCCGAGGCGGGCCGCGAATTCAGCCTTTGGTGTCCCGGCGGCGACGGGGGAACCGACCATTATCGCTGCGAGGTTCTGGAGCTCGATCCGCCGCGGCGCATGGTCTGGTCCTGGGTGCTCGAAGGGCGTGAGAGCGAAGGGGCCACCCGGGTCGAGTTCAGCCTCGAGCCGGTGCCCGGAGGAACCCGGCTGCGCCTGCGCCACAGCGGCGATCGGGATCCGCAGACCATCGAGGCCTTCCGGCACGGCTGGCCGGAAAAGCTGCGCGCCCTCGAACAGACTCTCGCTTGACGGGTCGGTGTCGGAGAATCGGCCCGACCCTGGAGTCGGGGGGCCGATTCGCACCTTATTCTCCACATCACATATGTAAAATCCGGCACTTTCCGCTTGCGGCGATAAGGGCATAAGGATATGTTTATGTCCTGATTCCAACCGGACCGGTCTCGGAGCGCCCCACGCAGGAGCCCGGACCCGGCCCGACAGGCAGGGACGCCGACAGCACGCGTATGGACGAGTTGCTTCAAGGCCTACGGGCGGCGGCGGAGGGAACGCGACTGCGCATCCTCGGCCTTTGCGCCCACAGCGAGCTCAGCGTCTCTGAGCTCTGCGAGATTCTCGGCCAGAGCCAGCCGCGGGTCTCGCGCCATCTC
>DATIPL010000046.1:0-2913 GCA_035471965.1 Gammaproteobacteria bacterium | reverse complement strand
TGGTCACGAATTTCTTGGTGGGCTGCGCCGCAAGCAGGACGTCGCGGACGACTTCTTCCTCGCTTATCCCGCGCGCTTTGGCCGTATCCGGGATCTGCTTCTCCACCAGCGGGGTCTTCACGTAGCCCGGACAGATGGCGTTTACGGTGACGCCGTACTCCGCCGCCTCCAGCGCTATGGTCTTGGTCAGCCCAAGAATTCCATGTTTTGCGGCTACGTAGGCGGATTTGAACGGCGATGCCACCAGGGCATGGGCAGACGCAAGATTGATGATCCGGCCCCAGTTGCGCGATTTCATGCCCGGAAGCGCCGCGCGAATGGTATGAAACGAGGAGCTGAGGTTAATCGCGATAATGGCGTCCCACTTATCCGGCGGGAATTCCTCGATGGGCGATACGTGCTGAATGCCCGCGTTGTTCACGAGCACGTCCACGCTGCCGAGCTGTTCCGCGGCTTCCGCGACCATTGAAATGATTTCGTCCGGCCGGGTCATGTCCGCTCCGGAGAAAAGCGCCTCGACACCGTGTCTGGAAGCGAGATCCGAGCGGGTGCGCTCGATTTCTTCGGATTTCCCGAATCCGTTGAGCACCACGTTCATGCCGTCGGCGGCCAGAGCCTCGGCGATACCGAGCCCGATTCCGCTGGTCGATCCCGTGATGATGGCGTTCTTTCGATTTTTCATCTGCCCTCTCCTCGTTTCCGGTGGGCACGCGATCTCTGACGGTCGGGCTGTTTCGTTCGCGGCTCCGGGTGCCTGGGCCGCGTTTTTCCGTAGCTGCCGCGGAATATCTTGCCCCGGCGGGTCTTGCGATCCCCTTTTCCCATGGGTTCGGCCTCGCTTTGTGGGCTAGGACTGAGGGCTGAAAGGGTAATTCTACGGGTCCCGGCGTCAGTGTGGCAAAGGCGCGCGGAACAGATATGAACGGGCGAGTCCGGCTTGACGACGCGTCCTTCTGGCTCAAGTCGCTCCGTTCCTTGCCTCTCACTTCAGCAATTATTGCTATGAGTCGCGACTGTCCGTTGAAGCGAATAAATCGAGGGAAACGATCAGCAGCGCGGGGCTTCACGCCGAGCACTGCATGCGCAGTGTCGACCGCTGCCCCTGTACACGCTTGACTCCTGTAAGGGTGGGACTATTCTGTTGCCCTAGGAACCGGGGGCGAGATTCACTCCGGAGGTCGGCGAAAGGACTTCGGGCCAAGAGCGAGTCCAGGCGCTTTCAAGAAGCAAGTGAAGCATCTTTTCGACTTCACGCGCGGGGATAGATCAGGTTTCCAGGGGGGCTAAATCATGGCAAAAATCACCGGACGGTTATTTTCCTCGATTGCGGTTCTGATACTCGCCGGTTCGCCGGTACAGGCTCAGGAATGGAAGAGCGGTTTGTACTTCGAAGTCGGCGGCGGTCTCTCCCTGGTGTCCGACACCGATGCCACTCAACTCGGTATTCCCTTCTCGACGTCCACCACGGAGGGATTCATATTCTCCGGCGCTTTGGGCAAGCAGTTTGACAACGTTCACGTGGAAGCTGAAGCGCTATACTCTGAAAACGAGTTCGATCAGATCAACATATTCGGCGCCAGCCCGAAGCTATCCGGAGATACTTCCGTGATCGCAGGGCTGGTGAACGTCTATTACGATTTCGACTTTGGCAGAAACTGGCGACCATTTCTCGGCGGAGGCTTTGGTTTCGCACAAGTTTCCATCAATAACGCCTCCTCTCTCGGAGTTCCTATCGCCGACGATGAAGACAGGACGATTGCGTATCAGCTTAAAGCCGGCATTTCCTATTCTCTGAGCGAACACACCGACTTCGTGGTCAGCTACCGTTTCCTGAACAGCGGTGACCTGGACTTTTCAGACGCCTCAGGCATCCCGATCTCATCGGATGGAATTGAAGCGCACGGCGTTGAGGCTCGATTCAGAGTCCGTTTCTGAATGTCCGTGATTCGGACGCTTCCGCCGTTCCCGCCTTCGAGCACGAAGGAGATCTAGTCTCGCACCCGCTTTACCATCAGCAGGGCGTCGCCCGTGTGCTGAATGAGCGGATGAGGCACCACCGGCTCGCGCGCAACCTCGAGGTAGCCGCGGCGTTCATATAGCCTTCTGGCGCCCGCATTCTGCTCGAACACGATGAGGCTCAATTTGGGCAGCTTTCTTTCCCGCGCCTGATTCTCCGCCAGCTCCAGGAAACGCGATCCCAGTCCGTGCCCGCGGTAGGGCGGAAACAGCGCCACGCCGCAGATATAGTAGCTGTTGTCTTCTTCCAGCTTGCCGTAAGGGGCAAGCACGGGGTCCGATTCTTCTTCTCCGGCCTTCTCGTCCACCCGCATGGGAAAGGCGATCAGCATACCGAGGACCTCGCCTTCGAGCACCGCCACCGTGCAGTTGCGATAGCTGAAGACGCTCTCTTCGCGCTCGTAGCGCCTTCGACCGACGTCGAGAAGGTCTTCCCCGGGCTCGGCCAGCTTGCTCCAGATGTAATCGGCCACCCCGTCGGAGGAAATCCTGTACAGGGCCGCAATGGTGCGGCAGTCGGATTTCTCCGCCGCTCTCAGGCTGACCGCGCTGGAGTCGAAATCGCTCACGCGGGGCTCATCCCGGGGTACCGCCCGAAGCGCGCTCGAGCAGGCTCGAAATGCGCCGGGATTCGGCGTCGCTGAAGTGGCGGGTAAAGTGCTCCCGGATACTCCTCTCGTAGACCGGCCAGGTCTTTCTCAGCGCGGCTTTGCCCCTGGCGGTCAGCACGGCGTGCTGGCCCCGGCGATCCTCCGGGCAGGGGGAGCGGGTGACGTACCCGGCCTTGTCCAGGCGATCCACGAGCCGGGTGAGTCCGCTGCGAGACAATACCACCGCGTCGGCCAGCTCGTGCATCCGCAGGCAATTGTCCGGCGCCTCATACAGGGCGTAGAGCAC
>DATIPL010000045.1:0-4895 GCA_035471965.1 Gammaproteobacteria bacterium | reverse complement strand
TGCAGATCAAGATTGCCCAGGGAGCAAAGCCCGGCGAGGGAGGTCAGCTTCCCGGACACAAAGTGAACAAGATGATCGCCCGGCTGCGCTATTCGAGGCCCGGGGTGGCGTTGATATCTCCGCCGCCCCACCACGACATCTATTCCATCGAGGACCTGGCGCAGCTCATCTTCGATCTGAAGCAGGTCAACCCTGAAGCTCTGGTGTCGGTGAAGCTGGTGGCACAGGCCGGGGTCGGCACCATTGCCGCCGGGGTAGCCAAGGGCTACGCAGATCTGATCACGATCGCAGGCTATGACGGCGGCACCGGCGCGAGTCCCCTGACGTCGGTCAAGTACGCCGGCAGCCCGTGGGAGCTCGGACTCACCGAGACCCATCAGGTGCTGCGGGCCAATGACCTGCGCAACAAGGTCCGGCTGCAGACCGACGGAGGACTCAAGACCGGGCTGGACGTAATCAAGGCCGCCATCCTGGGCGCCGAATCCTTCGGATTCGGCACCGCGCCCATGGTGGCCATGGGCTGCAAGTACCTGCGCATCTGTCACTTGAACAACTGCGCCACCGGAGTCGCCACTCAGAACAATGTGCTCAGGCTGAAGCATTTCAAGCCTGGCGGAGTGGAGAAGGTGATGAACTTTTTCCGCTTCGTGGCCGAAGACGTTCGCGAGTGGCTGGCGCTGCTGGGCGCCCGCTCGCTCACCGATCTCATCGGACGCACGGACCTGCTGGAGATCCTTCCCGGAGAGACGGAGCGCCAGGCTCGTTTGGATCTTTCCCCCATACTCTCGGACTACGGCGTTCCCGCGGACAAGCCTCAATTCTGCACCGAGACAAAGAACGCGCCGTTCGACAAGGGCGAGCTGGCCGAGCAGATGGTCAACGACGCGATTGGCGCGATCGAGGCTTCGAGCGGGGGAGAGTTTCACTATCGGGTGAGAAACGACAACCGATCAATAGGCGCCCGGCTCTCCGGCGAGATCGCCCGAAGGCACGGAGATCAGGGTATGGCCAACGCGCCGATCAGAATCAAATTGAAGGGCACCGCGGGACAGAGCTTCGGCGTATGGAACGCCGGCGGTCTGGAGATGTATCTGGAAGGCGACGCCAACGACTACGTCGGCAAAGGCATGGCGGGGGGCAAGCTGATCATCTATCCCCCGGCGGACAGCCGTTTCAAGAGCAATCGCACGGTCATCATAGGCAATACCTGCCTCTACGGCGCCACCGGCGGTCGTCTGTTCGCCTCCGGCCTGGCGGGCGAGCGCTTCGCGGTGCGAAACTCCGGTGCGGTGGCGGTAGTGGAAGGCGTCGGGGACCACGGTTGCGAATATATGACCGGCGGCGTCGTTTCCGTGCTCGGTTCCACCGGGATAAATTTCGGCGCCGGCATGACCGGAGGGTTTGCCTTCGTGCTGGATCTCGAGCGGACGTTTTTCGATCAGTACAACCACGAACTCATCGACATTCATCGTATTCATACCGAAGCCATGGAGGCGCACAGCAACTATCTTCAGTCCCTGATCGAAGAGTTCGTGAAGGAAACGGGCAGCAAATGGGGACGCAGCGTGCTGGATGAGTACGACGACATGGTGCGCAAGTTCTGGCTGGTCAAACCCAAGGCGACGGAGCTGTCCTCGCTGCTCGACACGCTGCGAGAGGCTGCCTGAGGGCGGGCCCGCCCCATGCGCCCGCAAACGCCATGGCCAATCTGTTTCAGTTCGTCGATGTTCCGCGCCAGGACCCGAAGAAGCTCTCGGTAGAGGTGCGGGTACGCAACTTCCGCGAAATTTACGGCCAGTACGACGAACAGTCCGCGGCCTCCCAGGCGGACAGATGCATAGAGTGCGGAAACCCCTACTGCGAGTGGAAATGTCCGGTTCACAACTACATTCCCGACTGGCTCAAGCTGGTTTCGGAAGGCAACCTCATGGAGGCGGCCGAACTTTGTCATCAGACCAACTCCCTGCCGGAAATCTGCGGCCGAATCTGTCCCCAGGATCGTCTGTGCGAAGGCGCCTGTACCCTTAACGACGGATTCGGTGCGGTCACCATCGGCGCGGTAGAGAAGTACATCACCGACGAAGCCCTTCGCCTTGGCTGGCGCCCGGATCTCTCCCACGTGACAAAAACGGACAAGTGCGTCGCTGTCATCGGCGCCGGCCCTGCCGGACTCGCCTGTGCCGACGTGCTGGCCCGGAACGGGGTTCAGGCCGTGGTCTTCGACCGCTATCCGGAGATCGGCGGTCTGCTGACTTTCGGCATTCCGCCTTTCAAGCTGGAGAAAGAGGTGGTACGCCAGCGTCGTGAAGTGCTGGAGCACATGGGGGTTGAGTTCCGTCTCGAGGTCGAGGTGGGGGCCGACGTGAACTTCGCCCAGGTTGCCAGCGAGCACGACGCGGTCTTTTTGGGGATGGGCGCCTACACCGCGATGAAGGGCGGTTTTCCGGGGGAGACCCTGGCGGGAGTGGTGCAGGCGCTGCCATATCTCATTTCCAACATCAATCGCCACCTCGGAACGGAAGTGGAGGATCGGCACATCGACATGAGTGGCCACCGGGTGGTGGTGCTCGGTGGCGGCGATACCGCCATGGACTGCGTGCGCACTGCGGTGCGCCAGGGCGCCACCAGCGTCGTGTGCGCTTACCGCCGGGACCAGGCCAACATGCCGGGCTCCATGCGCGAGGTGGAAAACGCCAAGGAAGAAGGGGTCCGGTTCTTGTGGAACCGGCAGCCCGTGGAAATCCTCGGCGGGCGCCGCGTGGAAGGGGTCAAGACGGTCAACACCCGTCTCGGCGAGCCGGACGAGCGCGGCCGTCGGCGGCCTGAGCCGGTGCCGGGCAGCGAGGAAGTGCTGCCGGCGGATCGCGTCATCATCGCCTTCGGTTTCCGCCCAAGCCCCAGCCCCTGGTTCACGGATTTCGGTATCGACACCGACGACGGCGGGCGCGTCGTCGCCGGCGAAAACCGGGAATTCAGCTTCCAGACCAGCAATCCCAAAGTGTTTGCCGGCGGCGATATGGTGCGAGGCTCGGACCTGGTGGTGACCGCGGTGTACGAGGGAAGGGAGGCCGCCGGCGGCATCCTCGATTACCTGGGCGTCTAGGGTCGTTCACGCGCATCTTGAGCAATATTCCGGCAATCAAGAACGACCGTCTGCTCAAGGCGCTCAAGCGAGAGCCGGTGGATCGCACGCCGATTTGGATTATGCGCCAGGCCGGGCGCTACCTGCCCGAATACCGCACCCTGCGTCAGCGAGCCGGCAGCTTTCTCGAATTGTGCAAGACCCCGGAACTGGCCTGCGAGGTCACGTTACAGCCAGTGGAACGCTTCGCTCTGGATGCCGCAATTCTTTTCTCAGACATCCTCACCATTCCCGAGGCCATGGGCCTGGGCTTGAGCTTCGCAGAGGGGGAAGGCCCACGTTTCGAGCGTCCGGTGCGATCGCGGGCAGACATCGACCGACTGGGTGTGCCCGATCCGGGGTCCGAGCTGGGCTACGTACTCGATACGGTCAAGCTGGCGCGGGCCGCGCTCGACGGGCGCATTCCGCTCATCGGCTTCTCCGGAAGCCCGTGGACACTGGCTGCTTACATGGTGGAGGGGCGAAGCGGAACGAATTTCAGCCGCATCAAAGCAATGGCCTTCGACACTCCGGCGGACCTTCACCGCCTGCTGGATTTACTGGCGACGTCGGTGACGGCGTACCTTTCCGCCCAAATAGGGGCGGGAGCCCAGGCGCTGATGGTATTCGACACCTGGGGGGGGATCTTGAGCGAACATTGCTATCGCGAGTTCTCTCTTGCCTACATGGCGACTATCGTCGCCGCATTGAAGAACGTTCCTGGAGACGCGGACACGCCGGTGATTCTGTTTACCAAAGGCGGCGGCAACTGGCTCGAAGCCATCGCGGACACTGGCTGTGAGGCAATCGGTCTGGACTGGACCGTGGACATCGGCCGTGCCCGCAGGCGCGTCGGCGATCGCTGCGCTTTACAGGGCAACATGGACCCGGCGCTGCTTGGCGCTCGCCCTGAAAGCATCCGCAGAGAGGTCGCGCTGCTGCTTCAGCGATACGGACGCGGCAGCGGGCACGTTTTCAATCTCGGTCACGGTATCACACCGGAAGTCGACCCTGAAAAAGTGGCCGCGTTAGTGGATGCCGTGCACGAGCTGAGCCAGGCGTATCATCGCTGAGGGATTTCCCCCGGGCGCACTCGGAATCTGGCCAGTCGTGATTGAATCCTCATCCAAGTCATTCCTCACCACCGTTGCCCGGGGCTTTCTGATGGGCGCCGCCGACGTCGTGCCCGGGGTGAGCGGCGGCACCATGGCCGTGGTGCTGGGGATTTATCAGCGCCTGGTCAACGCCATACGCGCCTTCGACGGGCGCTTTGTCGGGTACCTCCTGCGTGCGGAGCTTTATTCGGCGGCGAAGCACGCGGACCTGCGTTTTCTTCTCGCCCTCGGAATCGGCATCTTCGCCGCCCTCATGTTTTTCACTCGGGTGATTTCATTGCCGACGCTCATCCACACCCATCCGGAGCCGGTATACAGCTTGTTTTTCGGCCTCGTTGCCGCTTCCATAGTGATTCTGCTCAAGTCCCTCCGGGACTTCGGCGGTGCAGACGCGCTGGTCCTGGTCCTCGGTGTCGGCATCGGTTTTGGCGTCGTCAATCTGGTGCCCACAGCCACGCCGGAGACCGCCTGGTTCGTTTTCTTGAGCGGCGCGCTCGCCATCTGCGCCATGATTCTTCCCGGGATCTCCGGATCGTTCATTCTTCTGATACTGGAAAAGTACGCCTATATATTCGACGCCATCGGACGGCTGGATTTCGTCGTGCTGCTCCCCTTCGCCCTCGGCGCCGCCAGCGGCCTGCTGCTTTTCAGTCGGCTGC
>DATIPL010000044.1:0-3059 GCA_035471965.1 Gammaproteobacteria bacterium | reverse complement strand
ACGCCCATGATGTGCGGACGGATCTTGTTCTGGCGATACAGCGCGTAAAGGTCGTTCTGAACCCGTCGCACGGCCTGGGGCTCGCGCCGCCGATAATCCGCCCAGTGCAGACCGATGACGCTCAGGTTCCGCAGCAGCACGTAGCTCACCCTGAGGCTCGGGATTTCACCGCAGGCGAAGCCGACCACAATCATTCGTCCTCCCCATGCCAGCGCTCTCAAAGACGCGTCGAAGACGCCGCCTCCCACGACTTCGACGACCACATCGACGCCGTGTCCATTTGTGATCTTATGAACCTGATCGCGAAGCCCGTCGTAAAGATTCTCTCCGCTCAGCTGGACCACGTGATCCGCGCCGGCTTCGCGCACCCCGGCTTCCTGATCCGGGCGCCTGATTCCCGCAAATGCGATTCCGCCGTACGCCTTGATCAGCTGTATGGCGGCCACGCCGACACCTCCCGCGGCGCCGGTCACGAGTACCCGCTCTCCCGCGCTCACGTGACCCCGCTCGCTCAACGCAAAGTGGGCGGTCTGGTAGACGAGTCCAAGAGCCGCAGCGTGCTCGAAGGAAATGTCATCCGGGATCGGATAGCAGCTTGCCTCTGGCGCCAGCACCTGCTCGGCGTAGGCGCCATGATCAACGTGAGCGGCGACCCGTTGCCCCGGGGCGAAGTTCTCCACGCCCTCCCCCACTGCGCAAACAACGCCTGAAACCTCCATCCCGGGAGTGAACGGCAATTCCGGCTTGACCTGGTAGGCGCCCGAAATCATCAGCAGGTCGGGAAAATTGACTCCGGCGTTGCGGGCCTCGATGAGCACCTGCCTGGGACCGGGCGTCGGTGGCCCCACCTCCTTGACCGCGGCTTCCTCGAGCGGGCCAAAGCGTTCGACAATCACAGCGCGCATCAGTGCTCCTCTTTCGGTGGAGTCAGGTACTCCAGGTTGCCTTCACCCAACGCGGGCGCCCTCTCGGTGGCCGGCGCCGACCGGAACTGCGGAGACAGCGGCACCGCCGCGGCCGTCAGCTGGTTATTTTCGTCGCCCGTGCGATGGGAAAACAATCCGCGATCGGCAAACTGTGGATCTCCCATGGCCTCGCCGATATCCGCCACCACGCAGACACAGGCGTCGGTGCCGTCGAACACCCGCATCCACTCCGACGCCGTACGCGTCCCGATAATGGCCGCCACCGCCGCCTTTGTGGATTGCGGGTCTTCCCGATCCCGTCTCAACCGCGGATCGAGATCGATGGCATCGCAAAAATTGTCCCAGAAACGCTGCTCCAGCGGCGCGGCGGCGAGGTATTTTCCGTCCCGGGCGCGGTAAACCTGGTAGCGGGGCGAACCTCCGGTCAGCACCTCGGCGCCCGGATTCGGGGTTCGACCGGTCGCCTCCCACATGCCCTGCGCCCAGTATTGAAACGGGAACAAATGATCGGTCATGGCGATGTCGAGAAAACAGCCGCGACCGTCGAGCTCCCGCTGGCGCAGCGCCAGCAGCACGTTGATGACAACGGGGTAAGCGCCGCCGCCGATATCGGCGATCAGCGCCGGCGGAATGACGGGATCGCCGTTGGCATCGGCGCCGATCCGCAACAGTCCCGTTTCAGCCAGATAGTTGAGATCGTGACCCGCGGCGCCGGATTTGGGCCCGGACTGGCCGTACCCGGTGAGCGCGCAGTAGATCAGTCGTGGATTCGATTCTTTGAGCGTTTCGTATCCCAGTCCGAGCCGGTCCATCACGCCCGGGCGAAACTGCTCGATGAGCACGTCGGCGCGAGCGATGAGCGGCGCCAAGCGCCGCCGCGCGCCGGAAGACTTCAGGTCCAGCTCGATGCTGCGCTTGCCGCGATTGAGCAGCAGAAACTCGATGCTGGTTTCGCCAAAAGGCGTGCCGAAGCTGCGCATCGCCTCTCCTCCCGGCCGTTCCACCTTGATCACCTCGGCACCGGCCTCCGCCAGCACTAGGCTCGCCAGAGGTCCCGGCAGCAGGGTGGAGAAGTCGATAACCGTGACGCCTTTGAGCGGATGCATTCGGGATCCCTCTTTCGCCTTATCGAATTGACCATTCATGCCGGCCGCGCCGCGACGACGGAGCCGGTAAGGGACCTTATTCGAACAGCCCGGGAGGTTCGACTCAAATGGAAACGGATGGCGAGCGGCCTGCCCGAACGAAGCCCGGGATCACCCGCCGGGGATCATGGCATGGATGCCGAAGAGTTGCGCCGAGACCGCGATCGATACGGGGAAGAACAGAGAAAGCCCGGGCGCTCCCGACGACCCGGTGCCGGCGAATCCCGGCATCCGGCCGTGGCCGGGGCCCGCAGTCAGTGCGCGCGACTGCGCCGCATGGAAGCCAGCTCAGCACGCCGGTCTCTGAGCATCTGATTGAGATAGGAGACCGCCGCCCGGGCGCTGGAAGTGTCGGACTTAGAGGCCTGGGATATGCGCTGGCGCAAGCGCTCTATTTCCTTTCGAAGCTCGTCTTCCGACCGGCGCGGGTTGATAGTGACCAAGGTCTTTCCCCTTTACTTGGTTATTTCCTCAAGTAAAGACGCGGCACCGGCGTTGCGACAGGCCGATCCGGATGAGCGGCTCCGAGGGGCGGACGGGCGGAAGCGCGCCGAGATCCGGGCAACCATGTCCAGGTATCGGGCCCCCGTCGCTTTGGGGATAATCCCGCTTTCCCGAACGGGAACCTTCTCAATTGCCCGACGCTGATGCGGATGACATCGATGCGCCCTCACCAGACCGCGCGAGGCCGGGTCGCGCTGCCGGCGGCGCTGCGCGAGGCTTTGACCCGAATGGGTCTGGCGGCGCCCGATGAGCCGGTTGAGGGAACGCCGCTCGCGGGAGGCGTGTCGTCGGATATCTGGCGAGTGGCGCTTCCCCGGGGCCCGGTCTGCATCAAACGGGCGCTGCCCAGGCTCAAGGTGGATGCGGAATGGCGGGTGCCGGTGGAACGCAACAGCTACGAGGTGGCCTGGATGCGCCAGGCGGCGTCGATCGTCCCCGGCGCCGTGCCGACGGTGCTGGGCGAAGACCGCCAAAGCCGCGCGTT
>DATIPL010000043.1:0-7147 GCA_035471965.1 Gammaproteobacteria bacterium | reverse complement strand
TCTTGGAAGTGCTGATTTCCGCCGGCGGCACGGCCTGTTGCCGTCTGCGTGTTGAAGAATTTGGTTGCCCGTGAGATACGTTTCCGTGTAAATAGCCTCCCCACCCGCACAAAGGGCCATACCCATGAAACCCGGCCACTCTGTTCTCGCGCTGCTGCTGTCGGCGGCAGCTTTCGCCTTGTACGTCTACCCCGTCGCCGGCCGGGCCAACGGCGAGATTCATTACGGAGAGCCCGTCGATGTCGGCCGCGGCACGATACGCGCCTACCTCGCCCTGGATGCGGCGGCGAAGCCGGTGGAGCTCGGCATTCTCATGACCGCCGGCGCCTTCGAAGGGCTGCCCGCAGGACACAGCACCACCGGACGCTGCTTCGACTTGAACGGCAACGGACGCATCGACGACAGCGGTGAATGCGAAGGCGATTATGAGTACGCCCTCGCGCTGCCCTCCGCGGCGGCGAGTCGCGGCGACCTTCCTTTTCAGTGGATCGCCGTCGACTGGAACGGGCAAGGCCACGCCCCGCCCGGCATCTACGACCTGCCTCACTTCGATTTTCACTTCTATATCGACGATCAGTCAGCGGTGCGCGCCATAAAGACTGGATCGTGCGGCATCTTCATCGATTGCGACGACTTCAAGCGCGCGACCCGGCCGGTGCCTGCCCGGTACGTGGACGCTCGACACGTCAATGTGGATGCGGCGGTGGGCGCCATGGGCAATCACCTGATCGATTCGACCTCCCGCGAGTTCGCCAAACCGCCGCGTAAGTTCACCCACACCTGGATATTCGGCGCCTATGACGGGCGCATCACTTTCTACGAGCCGATGATCACGCGTGAGTTCTTCATGACGCGACCGAACATGTGCGCCGCCATCAAGCAGCCCTCCGCCTGGCAGATCGGGGGCTACTATCCGACCCGGTACTGCATCCGCTATCACCCGCGCGCAGACAAGTACACGGTTTCGCTGGAAGGTCTCGAGTACCGCAAAGCGGAATAACGCGACGGCCGGCCGATCGTCGCCGAGTTGAGCAGCGTGCCGCTGATCGCACCGCCGTAATCTGGAGCCCTGCGCGCCTTGGCGGTATCTTCTCAGCGCGCCAATTTGCGGCTGAGCCGCTCGCTCGCCTGCTCTCTCCGCAGCCGCTGCTGGATGAATTCCCGCGAGGTGCCGGAGCGCGGCAGCGGGCGCGATCGGGCGCGCTCGCCGGCGACCCACCGGCGCTGCCGTTCCAGCAGCTGACGCTGATGCAGGCGCTCCGTCTCGAACCGCCGGCGCTGACGACGTGCTTCTTCAACCGATCGCGGCGCGCTCAGCCTGGCGCGCACCGCTTGCTCCCGTTCGAGCTCCAGCTCCTGCCGGCGCTGATAGCGATCGAACTCGCCGGGGGAAACGCCGTCTCCGCCCTCCGCGTACGCCGACGGCATCGGGCACACGATCGCCGCCGACAAGACGCCCAGGACGAGTAACACCATCGCCTTCACCAGCGCCCGCCCGATCCCGCCGGCCGCGTCCGCTTCGGGCTGCATAAGGCGATCCCGCAGGCGATGACCTCCCGGCCCCGGGGACCTTTCGGGCATGGATGATGAAACACTCATCCCGGTCGACCCTCGCGCGCTCCTGGAAACCAACGGACTCGAGCAAGGATAACCGTCATTCCTGGTCCAATCGAGCATCCATCGGTGCGGGGATGCGCTGATACATTCAGAGCTCGCAGGACCCTGCCACTGCGCGTGCTCGAGTGGGGAAACTCGGAGAACCGGAAGCTGCCGCACTCTGAATGCCGCCGTTTCGCGCCCGGAACAGATGCGTCGGAATCGTCCCCTGTCTTTCTTGCGTTCGGTATTCCCCGGGCGCCGACTTGACGTGGATCAATGAACAGCGCGCTGTTTGGCCGGAGTATTTTTTGCAGCCGAGCGCGAGACGTCGTTCGGATTTCCGTTCCCATCCGCCGACCGAGCGTGGGTGGCATCCACCCGCAAGCGGGGTTCCGATCATGCGCCAGCAGCCTGCCCTTTCCATTCTCTTCGCCCTTGTGCTCATTTCCGTTGCCGCCGGCACGACCCGGGCTCAGGAAACCGGTTTTCCGTACGGGCACAGACATTTTCTGAGCGCGGGCACATTTGGTGTCGGCTTCGGTTTCCTGCCGCTCGCCGCGGAGCCGGGACCCGGCAGCTCCGATACGGGCGTCGGACGGCCGCCGCGAATCGGACCCAACATCCAGGTCAACGAACCCCAGGGCTTTCCCGTCGGGCGCAGTGAGACCGCGATCGCTGCGGGCGGCAACGGCCAGCTTCTCGTCGTCGGCTGGAACGACGCCGCGGGATTCTGCGGTCCGCCTGCCGGTTTCTGCGGGTTTCCGCCGGGACCCGCCGGCTTCACGGGCTACGGGTTCTCCTCCGATGGCGGCGGACACTTCACCGACGGCGGTGCGCCGCCCCTGGGCGATCGGATCGGCTTTGGACCGGGACCCGGCGACATCAGCCCGAGCGGCATCTACACGACGCTGTCCGACCCCGCGCTCGCCATCGGAGGCACCGGAAACGACCGTTTTTATTATGCGAACATCGCGGTGTTCGAGGACCAGGGGCCCGGGATCTTCTTCGGGCTCGCCGATCCATCGGCCGGAGTCAGCGTTCACATGGGGCGCTTCTCCCCAGCGGGTACTTTCCTCTGGCAGGACTCGGTACTGCTGCAATCGCCCAACTACCCGAACGATTTCCTGGACAAGGAGTTCATCGCCGCCGACAGGCGGGGCGACTCCGATCGTCTGTACGTCTCCGTGACCAACCTGAAGGAGGTCGAGGGCGTGCCCATGTTCGGCTTCGGGCAGATCGAGACCTACAGCTCGACCGACAGCGGACAGACCTGGAACCGCGCCATCGTCCAGCCGGACGAGACCCTCTCCGTCGCGGACAATTCCGGAGTGCTCAATCAGGGATCCGAGCCGGCGGTGGGTCCCGACGGCACGGTGTACGTGGCCTGGGAAAGGGGGTGGCTGTTCCCCGTGACCGGCAGCCCGGTGACGCCGGAGATCCGGGTAGCGAAGTCGACCGACGCAGGCGTCACCTGGACGCCGGCGGCGGCCGGGCCGCCGTCCTCGGGGATCAACCCGGCGGGTATCCTCGTTTCCAAGATCTGTGCCGCCAGCCTCTTCCCCCCGTCGGGCTACAACCGGTTCAATAACAGCGATTTCCCGCGCATTGCCGTGGCCAGGAGCGGGCCGCGGGCGGGCCGGGTCCATGTCGTATGGGCGGACTGCCGGACAGCGAACGGCGGAACCCAGGAGCAGACCGGAGGATTCGGCCATCCGGATTCCGACATCTATCTCGCATACTCGGATGATCAGGGCGCCACCTGGAGCGCACCCGTGCTGGTGGCCGGCGGCGGCGATGGAAAGATCCAGTTCTGGCCCACGGTGAGCATTCAGCCGGGGGGTAACGTGGACATCACCTACTTCGAAAGCGAGGAGATCGACGTGGACCCCGCCGACGACGCGGAATGTTCGGTCCCGATCACCGGCGGCCCGGATCCGCGCCCGCAGCGAACCTCTCCGGTGTCGTCGTTCGTCGATGTCTACTGGGCACAGTCCACGGACGGCGGCGCCTCTTTCGACTCCCCGGTGAAAGTCACGGAAGTCACCACGAACTGGTGCGAGACGGTGACCAATATCCGACCCAACTTCGGCGACTACAACGGCGCGGCGAGCGCGGGCAATCGACTCTATGTGACGTGGGCCGACGGTCGCAGCGGCGTCCCGGACGTGTTCTTCTCCGAGATCCTGAGCGCAGGCAAGGCGCCGCAGTGAGCATGTCGGTACAATCAGAGCTCCTGAATCATTGACGCGACCCTGACATCACTGCGGCAACTCCGACGATCAGCAGCTCAGAAAGGCTGAATGTCGCCGTGTCCGGCTAAAGCCGGTCATACTTGGTGGCATTCCCTTTCACTTTCTCCACCGGATACTTGTCTGCGTTCACTTTCATCTTTTCCCGCGCCGCGTTCACCAGATCCACGTCCAGCGTGTCCGCCAGCCGAATCAGGTAGATGAAAACGTCGGCCAGCTCGAGCCGCACGGCATCCCGTGTGTCCTCGGGTAAACTCCCGCTTTCGGCCTGGCTCAGCCACTGAAAGTGCTCCAGGATCTCGCTCGCCTCGACGCTGAGACCGATGGCCAGATTCTTGGGCGAATGAAACTGTTCCCAGTCGCGTTCCCTGGCGAACTGCCTCACGTCTTCCCGCAATGCCTCGAGCGCTGCATTTTTCACATTGTCACCCATTCGAATTGAAACCCGGCCCGTGAGTCGCCGGGCCGATCTTAGCCCCTGTCCCGTTCGAAATCCGACCCGGCGCGTGATTTCACACGAGCGTTGCGCCGCGGCCTGAAGGGGGACACTCATAGTGCGCAAACGGATGATCCTCGGAGTTCCCGCAGCGGCGTGCGCGCCGAGCCCATAAAGTACTGACTCTCAATCACTTACGCACTCTGACTGTCCCCGTTTTCCGCCCGCCGCCTGATCCAGATCACGACGACTGAACCGAGGATGAGGTTGCATGAGTCATGACATCCCGTGGAAATCGGGAGCGGCGCCATGAGAACGACGACACCGGTCGAACATGTGCCAGCGTGCTTCACGCCGGGAGAGCGGAGGAAGATTCATCTTTCCCTCGCGCTGACTCTGGCGTTTGTACTGACCTCGGCGCCGGCGCCCGCGCAGGGTGCAGAGCGCAGCGGCCGGGAAGTCGTCGACGCGGTCTGCGCCGCCTGCCATGCAACGGGCGCCGAAGGCGCGCCGAAGATCGGCGATACGCAAGCCTGGAGCGAACGTGCCTCCCAGGGACTGTCCAGTCTGACGCGGCACGCCATCGCCGGCATTCGCCGCATGCCTCACCACGGCGGCCGCCCCGACCTCAGCGATCTGGAGATCGCGCGCGCGATCACTCATATGGTCAATCGCTCGGGCGGACTCTGGATCGAGCCCGCCAGCGCGGAGGACCTGGCCAGAGAGCGAAGCGGCGAGCAGATCGTCAAAGCACAGTGCATCAAATGCCACGGGGAGGGACTGGAGGGCGCGCCGAAGATCGGCCATCGGGACGCCTGGGTGCAGCGCCTCAAAATGGGTCTCGGGGCACTGGTCCATTCCGCGATTCGCGGCCACGGCGGGATGCCGCCGCGGGGCGGCCTGGCCAACCTCACCGACGCCGAGCTGCAGTCCGCGATTCTCTACATGTTCAATCCGGCGGGGGCCCCCGCCAGGCCCAAGCCCGCCGCCACGCGGGCGGAGCCGGACGCAGACATGGACTCCCTTCACCGGCTCGTGCGCGGACTGGAAATCCATCTGGGGTTCATCCCGGCGGAGAACCTGCGTGCGCTTCCCAGGGGATCTCCGGAGCGCGCCATGCATGGCGGAATACCCGAGGGGCCGGGCTACTATCACGTCAACGTCTCGCTTTATGACACCGCGTGGCAGGCGCCGGTGGACGACGCGAAGGTCGAGTTGGTGATCGCGGAGCCGGGGCTGAGCAGGACCACGACGGCGCTGCAGCCCATGGCGATCGGCGGCGGAAGCTACGGCACCTATACCAGGCCCGACCCGGGGACGCGATACCTCATCACGTTGCGCATTGACAGGCCCGGGGCGACGGAAACTCTCGAGGCAAAGTTCACCCACCGGTTCGAATAGGCCGCGCAGAGGGCGCGTTCACAGTTCGCAAATCATGAAGCTGACCTTGCCGGCTCGCGGGATCTCGGCAGATCGATAGCTCGGGAGCTCTGAATGTCCCCATTCGCTTCCGAAGTGCCCTCTGCCTGAGCCCTGCGAGTCATTTTTTCGAGAGTGCGCCCGCCTTTCGAAAGCCCTCGCACCAGCGTTCTGCATCTTCGTCTCGGGCACACGCGGCGATCTGCGCGCTGACGAAAGAGGCCGCGTCGAAGCTCGCGGGACGGCTTCGTTCCATGTCCGCCATGCATGCATGCGCCTCCTCGATACGCCCGAGCTGCGCGAGGCAGGCTGCAAATACCACCTGCACCTGCGCCGGCACATCGGCTTGTCCGCGGAAAGTCTGCAGCGCCTTGTCGTAGTGCCCCATCATGTAATAGATGTCCGCATAGCATTCGGAGAGCATGTACGTACTCACCGGATTGAGGGTCCGCAGTCTTTCCAGCCATTCGAGCGCCTCCCGGTGACGCCCGAAGTAGGCGAGCTGGTAGGCACGGCAGAACATGACGTCGGCGTCATGAGGATTGAGGGTCACGGACACGTCACTGTGGTGCAGGCCCCGGTCCTTGTCGGGTCGCGGAGAGAAACCGAAGGCCATGCTTGCCGCCATGTGAATAAAGGGATCTCTCTCATCCAATGCCAGGGCGGCTTCCGCGTGCTCACGCGTCTTCTCGCTGATCTCCTCGGGCGACAAATCCATCGTGCCGCCGAAGGACTGGTAGGCATACTGAAGCGCGAGCCATGCGTGAGCGGCCGCGAACCTGGAATCGGCCGCCAGCGCCCTGTCCAGATGAATGAATCCTTCGTTCCACTCCCCCCGCCACCAGGCGGCGCGTCCACGCAGGAAATGGTCGTAGGCGCTCAGGCTTTCCGTGGGACGACTTCTGGCGCTCGCAGTTGCGGCCTCGCGCAGATTCAGACCCAGTTGCGCAACCAGAGACGTCACGACCTCGTCCTGGACCGCAAAGATATCCTCCAAATGCCGCTCGTAACGCTCCGCCCACAGGTGATTGCCCGAAGCGGCCTCGACGAGCTGTGCCGTTATCCGAACGCGGTTTCCAGACTTGCGCAGACTTCCCTCAACCAGGTAGTCGACGCCGAGCGATCGACCGACCGCCTTGACGTCCACCGCTTGGCCCTTGAAGGTAAAGGAGGAGTTGCGCGCAATCACGGAGAGGTTTCTGAACCGGCTCAGCTCCGTGATGATGTCCTCGGTCATTCCGTCGCTGAAATACTCCTGCTCGATGTCGCCGCTCATGTTGGTAAAGGGCAGCACCGCGATCGAGGGCTTGGTCGGCCGCTCCAGCGGCGACTGCGCTCGAACGGCAGAACCGGAATCGCTCTCGAGCTCACTGTCCGCAACAGTCGGTTCCGGCGGCGGGATCTTCACCCCGGGCTTCATACGCGCCACGAATGCTCTGACCGG
>DATIPL010000042.1:0-3023 GCA_035471965.1 Gammaproteobacteria bacterium | reverse complement strand
CCAGGGCATTTCGAGGGCCGTATGGACGCTCCTCACCACTGGAGAGAAGTCGGTGGGCGGTTCGACCATCACGCAGCAGCTGGCCAGGAACGTTTTCCTCACGCTCGAGAAAACCTACACCCGAAAGATCAAGGAGATCTTGCTCGCCATCAAGATCGAACGCGAACTCGACAAGAACGAAATCCTCGAGCTCTATCTCAACAAGATCTTCCTCGGCTACCGGGCCTACGGCGTCGGGGCCGCGGCGGACGTTTACTACGGCAAGAACCTCGACCAGCTCACCCTGGCACAGACGGCCATGATGGCGGCCCTGCCCAAGGCGCCCTCGCGCATCAACCCGATCAGCAACCCGGTACGCGCCGTAGAGCGCCGCAACTACGTGCTCGGCCGCATGCTCGAACTCGACTACATCACCCGCGGGGAGTACCAAGCTGCGATCGCGGAGCCCGACATGGCTTTCTACCACGGCGCCACTGCGGAGGTTTCCGCGCCCTACGTGGCCGAAATGGTGCGCGCCCGCACGCTGGACCTGCTCGGCCCGGAAGCTTACACCGGCGGCTTCGAAGTGCGGACCACCATCGACAGCCGGCTCCAGCTGGCCGCCCAGGAAGCCGTCGAAACCGGGCTGCTGGAGTACGATCAGCGGCACGGCTACCGGGGTGCCGAAGCACAGGTGGATCTCGACCCGCAGAGTGGCCCGGCCCACTGGGACGAAGTCCTCAAGCCGTTCACGCCAATAGCCGGCCTCACGCCGGGGCTGGTGATCGAGGCGGACGAAGAAATCGCGCTGATTTACCTCAAACAGCGCCAAACCATAGCGCTGACGATGGAAAGCATGAGCTGGGCGGCGCCGTTCATCAGCCGCGACCGCATCGGGTACCCCCCAAAAACCGTGACCGACGTGGTCAATGTGGGCGACATCATCCGCGCCCGTTTCGACAACGAGGGCCGCTGGCAGCTCACCCAGTTGCCGGAGGCCGAAGCGGCCCTGGTTTCACTCGATCCCCGAACCGGCGACATCAAGGCGCTGGTGGGCGGTTACGATTTCTCGCGCAGCAAGTACAACCGCGTAATCCAGAGCCGCCGCCAGCCGGGCTCCAGCTTCAAGCCATTTATTTACTCGGCCTCGCTCGAGCGCGGCTTCACCACCGCCAGCCTGGTCAACGACGCGCCGATCGTGTTCCAGGATTCCGAGCTGGAGCGCACCTGGAAGCCGCAGAACTTTTCCGAGAAGTTTTACGGCCCCACGCGATTGCGCGAGGCCATGGTCAATTCCCGCAACCTGGTCTCGATCAGGCTGCTGCGGGAGATCGGCATCGATTACGCCCGCGAACACATTTCCCGGTTCGGCTTCGAGATGGAGGAACTGCCCAACAACCTCTCCATGGCGCTCGGCAGCGCCTCCTTGAAGCCGTTGAGCATGGCCCGCGGCTACGCAGTTTTTGCCAACGGCGGCTACCTTATCGAGCCCGAATTCATCCGTGAAATTCGTGATGCGGAGGGCCGATCCATCTACCGGACCGAACCCTTGATTCTCTGCGACGACTGCGAGGACGAGGGGGAAGCGTTGCTCACCGCGGCGCCGCAGCAAGAGGAACGCACCGCCCCGGAACTGCGACCGCTCGAAGTGAATTTCGGTGAAGAGCAGCAAAGCGGATCCGGGGAATCGCTCGCCGCGCGCATCGCGCGCAAGACCGAGCGTGAGGGCGGAAGCCCGTATGCCCCGCGTGCCGTCAGCGAGCAGAACGCCTACCTTGTGCGCTCGATGATGATGGACGTGATTCGCCGCGGAACCGGCAAGCGTGCCATGGAGCTCGGGCGCAGCGATCTCGCCGGCAAGACTGGCACGACAAACGAGCAACGCGACGCCTGGTTCTCCGGCTACAACGACGCGCTGGTGACGACCGTGTGGGTGGGCTTCGACAACCACGCGGAGCTCGGCCGCAACGATGTCGGTGGACGCGCCGCCCTGCCCATCTGGATCGAATACATGGCCTTCGCGCTCGACGGCGTCGAAGACCGGCCGCCCGAGATGCCGGACGGACTGGCGCAGGCGCGCATCGATCCCGAGACCGGATTGCTGGCGACACTGGACAACGATGACGCGATTCTGGAAGTATTTGAAAGTGGCCGGCTACCGCCCACACAACCTCAGGCACAAGGAGGACTGAAGGATGTCGCCACGGAAGAGAACCCGTACGAAATCAACTAGAAGCCATCTCATGTACCTCCGTACGCCACGCTATCGGCCAGTTGGTTCGAGTGCAAGGCGACGCGCGGGTCACAGTAGCACGGTCTACGGGGCCCGCGCGTCAACACCGCAATCGGGCCAACTGGCCGTAACCCTTTGGGCTGCGCATGATTTTCCGCCCGGACGGCACAATCGCTCCTTGAAGTACAATCAAGTACTCCTGCGTCGCGCTTGCACCACCGGATCGAAAAAAATCATGGGCAGCGTGACGCACGGAGGTACTTGAGATGGCTTCTAAGAACTTTCCCCCGCGCCATATCAGGAAGCTGAAGCAAATCAAGCGCGAAGTCGCCGCCGAGGCGGCCCGCATCATCGCCACCGAGGGGCAGTTCAACTACCACGTGGCCAAGCGCAAGGCGGCCTTGAGGATCGGCGTCAACGAGCGCCTGGCGCAGCTGCAATTCGTCGAAGATCATCATTTCGATGGTGAAGGGCTCGCGGTCCACGACCGCCAGCGGAAGTATCCGGTGCGCGCCGTCGTGCCAGCGGATCTGGCGCTGTTCCTGGCGGAACGGCACGTTGCGCTCCATCAGGTGGTGGATGATGGCGTCAGGCCCGTCGCAGAATACGTGCAGGGTGATGCGCGCGTGACGGCCGTCGGTGCCGTCCAGCACGGCGCCCACCAGGCGGCTGCGCAGGGGATCAAGGAAGCGCATGGCCTCGGCGGCCGCCGCACGCATGCGCCCCAGGTTCTCCCGGTGTTCCTCGCCGCCGTACAGCTGCAGGTAGGCCTGCAGGGCTTCCTGGACTTCCAGGTTCGCCGGCAGCGCCA
>DATIPL010000041.1:0-3491 GCA_035471965.1 Gammaproteobacteria bacterium | reverse complement strand
ACCGGCTTTCTGCTGCTCG
The DNA here is from genome assembly GCA_035471965.1 of Gammaproteobacteria bacterium. Classification (GTDB taxonomy): domain Bacteria; phylum Pseudomonadota; class Gammaproteobacteria; order HK1; family HK1; genus CAMYJH01. The sequence goes on along the minus strand of DATIPL010000041.1, from coordinate 3,472 downwards.
CGGTCCTCTATCTCTGGACGCTCATGGAGCGGCGCATGCATCCCATGAGCAAACTCGTCAGCGCGGTCCTGCTTCCCTGGCGGATCGTGCTGACCACCGGTACCGGCCTCATCTTCGGCGTGCTGGTGGCGCGCGACGCCTACGACGTCGCCCTCATGGCTCCCCTGTTCATCGCCATGTCCCTTTCATTCGGCACGGCGGCCTGTCTTCTGCTGCTGATGGCGGTCTGTCACTGGACCGAACGCCCTGTGGAGGACGCTGTCGTGCTCGGTTTGAAACGCATGCTCACCTGGTTCGTAACCATCGTGCTCTACTTCGTGGCCGTGGTTCACGCGGTCAAGCTCTACGCCTCCGGTTACCAGGGTATTGAGCGCTTTCTACTCCTGGAGGGCGGCGCCATCACCAGCCTTTTCTGGACGGGGCAGATATTCGTCGGTTCCCTGGGGCCGCTGTGGCTCATGCTCTGGCCGCGGACGTCGCTGTTGCGGCCCTGGATTGCCGTTGCCGCCGCGCTCGTGCTTCTCGGGGGGCTCGCCCAGATCTACGTCATCGTCATCGGCGGACAGGCCTTTCCGCTGCAGATATTTCCAGGCAAGGAAATTTTGGAAAGCAGTTTTTATGACGGCGCAGTCAGCCATTATCAGCCGAGTCTGCTCGAGCTGCTGCTGGGGCTCGGCGGTGTCGCCATGGCGCTGCTTATCGTGGTGCTGTCCATGAAAGTGCTGGAGTTTCTGCCGTATGTCAGGACCCCGGATTAAACAGGCGCTCCGGGCCGTAAATCACGCGTCGTTCAGAGTCGCCCCGGCGGGGAGGGGGGTGGATATGGAGCATACAGGGATAAACGTGACTTCGAGGCGCCGACATGGCGTCCTGATGGGGCAATCGAACGAAGCCCAGGGTTCAGCATTTTTCCGAACCATCGCATAGTCGACGCCAATGGCCCATCTCTATATTTCCGCCGCGCACAAGTCTTCCGGAAAAACCGTGATCGCAACCGGTCTCTGTGCCGCGCTCCGGGCGGGGGGGAACACGGTGCAGCCCTTCAAGAAGGGCCCCGACTACATCGATCCCATGTGGTTGTCCCGGGCCGCCGGTCGCCCCTGTCGTAACCTCGACTTTTACACCATGGCGGGATCGGAAATTGTCGCCGCATTCAATCGCTACGGATCCGACGCCGATGTCGACATCATCGAGGGAACCAAAGGTCTGCACGACGGGGTCGCCGTGGATGGCAGGGACAGCAACGCTGCCCTCACGAAGCTGCTCGGCTCGCCGGTGATTCTGGTTGTCGACGCTCGCGGTCTGACCCGAGGCGTCGCGCCGCTCGTCGACGCGCAGTCGCGCTTCGACGGGGACGTTTGCACCGCGGGCGTGATTCTCAATCGCGTCGGCGGTCCCCGCCACGAAAGCAAGCTCCGGGCCGCGATCGAGCGTTATACCGACCTGCCGGTTCTGGGCGCCGTCTCCGAAAACGGGGCGCTGAGCATTCCGGAAGGACACCTGGGGCTCTTACCCGCCAACGATCATCCGCAGGCTGCCCGGGTCGTCGAATCCCTTTCCGCGGCCGTTCGCGCCCAGGTGGACGTGGAGCAGGTGCTCCGCATCGCGCGCGAGGCGCAGCGGCCCGCAGCGAGCGGTGACTGGAACCCGGTCGATTGTTTCGATGGGTCGGTGCGCATCGGGGTCGCGCGCGACGCCGCCTTCGGTTTCTACTACCCGGAGGATCTGGAAGGCTTGCAGGCGGCCGGGGCCGAGCTGCACTTTTTCGACACCATGAGTGACGCGTCGCTTCCCGATGTCGATGCAATGTTTATCGGTGGGGGCTTCCCGGAGCGGCACATGGACGCACTGGCTTGCAACATGCCGCTTCTCCGCGAACTCAAGTCTCGAATTCAAGCCGGCATGCCCGTCTATGCAGAGTGCGGCGGCCTCATGTACCTGAGTCGTTCGCTCGAGTGGAAAGGCAAACGGGCAGCGATGGTCGGTGCTATCGAGGCGGATGCGATCATGCGCGAGAAGCCTCAGGGCCGGGGCTATGTGAAGCTGCGCGAGACCGGCAAGAGCCCTTGGCCGCTGTTCCAGCGCGACAACGAGGAACACATCATTTTCGCTCACGAGTTCCATTACTCTGATCTCGAGAATTGCGCCCCGGAGATTGACTTCGCCTACGAGGTCATTCGTGGACGCGGCATCGACGGCAGGCACGACGGAATCGTCGTGCACAACGTCCTCGCCAGCTTCAGTCATCTGCGGGACGTCGCGGCCCATTCCTGGACCCGGCGCTTCGTTGCCTTCGTCCGCAACAGCAAGAAGCGATGTACGCGCCCACAGGAGAAATCTTTTTCTTGAACGGACTTCGATCACGGGTATCTGATATCCTGTGCGGACGGGAAGCGCGATGTTCAAAGTAACCAAGGCAGCAGCCAGCCGGATTCGCGAATCGGCGCATAAAGGAGACGCTGAAGAGCTGGCGCTTCGCATTGCAGCCACGCGCAAGTCCGACGGCGCGATCGAGTATCAGATGGGTTTTGACGAGGTCGGGGTCGAGGACGTGCTGCTCAACAGTCGAGGCGTAGACGTCGTATTCGCGAATTCCCAGAAGGAGCTTCTGAATGGCGTGGTGCTCGACTACGTGGAGATCGAGCACGGCGAGTTCCGGTTCATATTCCTGAATCCCAACGATCCGCATTATCGAAGCCCCGTCGAGGACTGAGTCATGGCAAATGATCGTGAGGATGCCCCAATCGGTCCACTTCGGTCACTGCTCAAAAGCCTCGTCGACCCCTCCGAAGATTGGGCGCAACGGAGCCAGGAGCGAAGGCCCAGCGCGCTGATGATCTATTCGGCGGTGCTGATCGGGATTCTGGTCCTGGTGTCGGTACTCAGCGCGCGTATTGCGGATAACAGCGAAAATTCCGGAACGCTGCTCATCGCCGTCTGGATCGCCCTGGGCATCGGCGCGGCCATCGTCATGCTGCTGGCTTACCAGATCCGACGCCACTTGCTCGATCCCCTTGCGCACCTCTACAACTGGGCGCTCGGCATGTGCGACGGCGACTTGTCGTCGCGAATCTCGACCGAGCAGACCGGGCGCTTTGCAAAGCTGACATTCCACATAAACCGTTTGAGCGAAGCGCTGGAGAAGCTCGCCAACGAGATGGACGACGTGGTGTGGCAACAGACCCGGCGTCTGCATCAAAGAAACAAATCTCTCGAGATTCTTTTTGAAGTGGCTTCGGCCATAAACGCCACCGGCAACCTGCCCGGGCTGCTGGAAAAATCCGCCGAGCTCATCATGCCCATTGTGCATGGCACGGGTTATGTCCTTCGCTTGCGGGACGTCAACGGTGATGTGTCCATACTGGGGGCCGGGCCGGCGGAGCGAGCCCCTGGAGAAATTTCGATAAACGAGCCGGTCTTCAGGGAAATCGAGGCGTTGATCGACGGACAGCGCCGCGACCAGCGGGTGGAC
>DATIPL010000040.1:0-4411 GCA_035471965.1 Gammaproteobacteria bacterium | reverse complement strand
TTGGCATGGCTCCAGTCGGCTGATGCCGGCTCCGATTCTTTGACCCCGGAAGGCATAGGGAATTGTAAAGATTACAGCAGCTTGGAGCCAGTTTCGACGGCGGGGGCGATGCCCCTATCCTTTCGCATGATACCGGGCATCGAAGGCGGGTCCATATCTCCGATGAAATATGCCGGCGAGGGGGGCGGACGGGCCCGCTCATGGAGTCGCTGCCACGAGCGTTGTGTCGAAGGGGCGCCGGTTCGAGGACACGGTTCGCCCTCCCGATCCGGCGCGAGGCTCAGCCCTTTTCCATAAGGAAGTAGTACCTGTCGCTCTCCTGGCGGGATTCCAGCAGCTTGTGGCCCGTCTGCCTCGCAAGAGCGGCCATGTCCTTGACCGAGCCCGGGTCGGTGGCAATGATTTGAAGAATTTCACCGCTCGCCATCTTGTCGAGCGTCTTTTTTGCGCGCAGCACCGGCAGGGGACAGTTCAGTCCGCAGGCGTCAAGCTGATGATGGAATTCGGTCATGGCCTTGTTCCCAACTCGAGAGAGCGAAGAATTGACTCGCTTTTACGCCAGATGAAATCCTATCTCCATATCTCTTGGGAGATAAGCGTCAAGAACACGTTGCCATGATCCTCGAGCGTCATTCCCGTACTCGAGCGCGTGCCCGCTCGATCCGCGCGAGCGGACGAGGGCCGCTGCCCGTCGTCTGACAGACGAATATGGCCTTGAACAGTCGTCGCTCCAGCACGAGACTTGCGCATTCTCGGGCGAGGCCCGTGCTCGCCGAAAAGCTCGACTTCGGGAACGTCGGCCCGGCGCTTATGCCACTCCGGATCAACGCAAACCGCCGGCGCCCTCGTCGGAGAATACGCTCGACTTCCACCTGGTGCCGATACCGTATTTCTATGGACGAACCGGAAAAATTGCAGAATGAGCCGGCTCAAACGTCGCGACCGTGCAATTAAGTTTTTTTCAGCGCTTCGACACGCCCGGTTTCCAGCTCACGGCTTCGGCGTTCGACAAGACCATCCGAAGGCAGTCGGGAACAGTTATTTCGACTCGAGAGCTGTGAGCCGGTGCCGAACTGCAAGATGATTTCAATTGCCTCATCTTCTCCGCGTGCGGCCGATGATGGCACTGCTCACCAGACGAGCCCTTTTGAATAACTGGATCCCGGATCCCACTCGCTGGTGTAAGCGCCGAGGGTCACTCGAGCCGCCACGGCGCAGAGCGTTCGCTGAACACGACAATCGGTCGCTATACGCATGATCGCCGAGATGTTCTCGGTCCTGGCGGAAATCGACGGCGCGCAGCTCGCCGTCATTGCCGTGCTCACGTTCGCCGGCTCGGTAGCGGCGGGGCTGAGCGGCATGGGCGGCGGAATCCTGATCGCCATCGCCATCACGCCGGTGATCGGTGTAAAGGCTTTGATCCCCACCATCGCGGTGACGATGATGATCAATCACGTTGCCCGCGTGTGGGTATTTCGACAAGGCGTGCAGTGGCCGCCGGCGACCGCGGTGCTCGTCACCGCGCTGCCCACCACGATTGTGGGATCGATGGTCTACGTGAGCATGCCGCCGCGGGCGATTGCGGTCGTCATGGGCGTGTTCCTTATCGTCTTCGTTCCGCTGCGCCGCTACCTTGCCCGTCGCGCCTGGCGGGTAGGGCACGCGGGTCTCGCCGGTATCGGCAGCGTCTACGGTTTTCTTTCCGGCACCACCCTTGGCGGCGGAATGCTGGTCATTCCGGCGCTGTTGGGCAACGGTCTGGTCGGAACGGCCCTGATCGGTACCGACGCCGTCATCGGACTGACGATCTTGACCACGAAGGTTGCGGCGTTCGGTACGATGGAGCTGCTGACCCCGCAACTCGCTGTCATCGGCGTGCTTGTGGGAGTGGTTTCGGTGCCCGGCATTTACCTGGCTCGCTGGATGCTGGACCACACCGCCGTGCACCTGCATACGCTCATAGTGGAAGTGCTGATTCTCGGCGGCGGCCTGTCCTTCCTCTGGCGGGGAATCGCAAATTAGCTCGTCGGTGATTTCAATCAGCGCGGCGTCAGGTCGAAATGCCCCTTGGGCGCAACTTCGGCAACGATGCCGCCAGGGGCCCGAAACTTGACCGGGACGACACCGGGATTGCTGATGATTTCGCAGCCGAGCGACTTGATCTTGGTCAACCATTGTTCGAGGTCTTCGACTTCCATGCCGAAGTGATGGATACAGGGCCCTTCCCCGGCAGCCTTGGCCTCTTTCGAAGCCGCCCCCTGGTCATACTGGATCAGTGCGATATCGAGGTTGCCATCCGTAAGGTGGCGGGAGTAGTGGTCCCGGGTGTGTCCCTGGCGAACGTCGGTGAATCCAAGCACGTTTTCGTAAAACTCTCCGGCCGCTTTCAGGTCGTCCACCCGGATCGCGAGATGTGCAATTTTCATGATTGATGGTTCCCCTCGAGTCTCACTGCAGAGGGTTGGAGTCTCTATGCGGGTGGCGGCGGCGTCAATAGCGCGACGGTCCGCCGGCAGGAAGCCGCTTCCACCGCCGTTGACACCGGGTCCGCCATTCTGTCTCATAGCTTTTCTCGCGCCCGTCGACGGGTACGGTCCACGGGGCACGGCCGGGAGAATAAGACACCGGCGCCTGCTTTGCGCCCCCGACGCCTGGGCCCCGCCTGCGGCAAAAGACCGCGGTGCCGGATTTTACGACCATCGCATTCAGTCGACTGGCACGGCCGCGCGTGCGCTGACCCGGCGCGGTATGACTGAGATACTAAGAACATAAACAAGGACCAGAGGAGACACGTGATGCAATTCCAACAACTTTTCCGATCCGCCACCTGGTTGCTTGCTGCCGTACTGGCGATCATCGTCGGACCGGCCCAGGCCCAGATGTCGTATCCTCACGAGAACGTAACGCTGGTGACCCATTCCAGTCCCGGCGGCGGCACCGACGTGTATCTGCGCGAAATGATCAAGCACCTCGCGCCGATTCTCGGTACCAATCTGGTGGTGGAGAACGTGCGCGGAGGCAGCGGAGCCAAGGCCATGGCCAAGCTGGCGAATTCGCCTGCCGATGGCTCGATCTTTTACGGCACGACACCCACGTTCATCAACACCTCGCTTCTGAGCAAACCCAAGCACACCTACAAAGACCTGGAAGGCGTTGTCAACATTTTCCTCGATCCCCAGATCATGTATGTGCGCAACGACAGCCGGTATCAGTCGCTGACAGAGGTCATCGAAGATGCGAAAGCTAATCCCGGCAAGGTGAAGTTCGGCACCGGCTCGCCCGGTTCGGCCGAGCGTCAAATGATGGAGGAGGTCAAAAGCAAGACGGGGGTCGACGCCATAATCGTCACCCATGATGGTGGCGGCGATCTTCTCATCAGCGTCCTCAACGGAACGGTCGACGTCGGCGTTGGCGAGACCCAGGAGCTGCTCGGTCAGCTCGAGGCGGGCAAGGTGCGCCTGATCGCGGCCGCTACCCGCGAACGCACCAACAGGTTCCCGGACCTGCCCACGGCGCGTGAGCAGGGTGTCGACGTGGTTCTCGACAAGTTTCGCGGGATCGCGGCACCCAAGGGGCAGCCGGCGGAGGTGATCAAGGCCTGGGAGACGGCGATACCCGAGGTGCTCGAGGTTGCCGCCTTCAAGCAGTGGTACGAATCCGCGGGGCTGGTTCCCCATGTCATGAATCATCCGGAGTACAACCAGTTCCTGGCGGAGTTCGTGGAGAAGCAGAAAGCCTTCTTCGAGAAGTACGGCATCACCAAGGATTGAACTTCGGATCGCGCCGGCTTCGACGCCGGCGCGAGCTTTTGACATGGCTAAGGACCTCGCTTCCGGGATCGGGATGCTCGCGCTCTCGGTGGTGGTGTACTTCGGCGCCAGCGGGATCGGCACCAGCTACATGTCGGATCCGATAGGACCCGCCGGCCTGCCGAAGCTGCTCGCCATCGTGCTCGGCGGTCTCGCCCTGTTGCTGACCGGAAAATCCTCCTTCGAGCTGATCAGAGCCCACCGCAAAGCGACGGTCGAATCCTCGCGGAGTACATGGCGCCCCCACCTTCTGGCGGCAGGCATGCTCGCCATCGGTGGCGCATATGTGCTCATTGCCGAAGTCGTCGGCTACATGGCCGGCATCACGCTGGTGATACTCGCCACCGCCCTCTATCAGGGGGCGGCGCGAAGCTGGCGGGCGCCCGCCATTGCCGTGGGCGGTGCGGTCTGTTTCTGGCTTCTGTTCGTGGTTGTGCTCGATATCGGGCAACCGGAAGGGCTCTGGTCGCGCCTGTTGATCTCGCTCGGCGTATAACGATGTCCGAGGCGCACCAGGAGGCGGGCCGGAAGCAACGCCTCGTTACCGGGGCGGTCCCCGCCGTATGGCCGGAGCCGGTCGAGTGAGCGATCCCCTCTCCCTC
>DATIPL010000039.1:0-5284 GCA_035471965.1 Gammaproteobacteria bacterium | reverse complement strand
TGCCGGGCGTCTTTGTATTCCAGTATTTGCCGCTGAAGGCGCGCTCGGTGCCCTTCTGTCTCGTCACCCGGTACTGTTCCGGAGTGAGCTGATCGAGCCATTCCTTGTCTGATTTCTCGACCTTGTCGTTCATCTCGATTGTTCCGTGATGCGTGATCAAGATGGTGCCGCGGAATCGAGCAAAGTCAAGGCTCTCCTCGCGTCACCCGACGCCGCTTCTCGCGTTAGCTCCTGCGCCTCACCGTCCCGCGCTGCTCAAAGGTCCAGCTCCATGTAACGCGTACCCTCGATGGGATTGTGATAATAGGGCGCAATCTCTCGGAACCCCAGAACGGCGTAGAGTTCCCGCGCCGATCCCATGCTCGGAAGCGTGTCCAGGCGCATGCGACGGTAGCCCAGCCGCCGGGCGGCCGCTATCGCCGCCTCGGCCAGCCGCCGTCCCAGCCCGCGGCCGCGGGCATCGGGGCGAACATACAGCCGCTTCATCTCGCACAAGGTCTGTTCCAGACGGCGAACGGCGACACAGCCTATTGCCGAATCGCCGGCCCGCGCGACGCAGAGGACGCCGTCCGGCGACAGGTAGCCCCGGGGAAAGCGCGCCATCTCGTCCTCGAAGTTCTGAAAGGACAGATCGACCCCGAGCGAATCGGCGTATTCCCGGAACAGCGTCCGCGCGGCCTCGATCAGCGCGTCATCGGTTTTCGTGACCGCCACGACACGCACAGCCGCGTCCACGCAACACCGCCGGATCAGGCGACCTCGACAGGCAGATCGGCGATGCGACCACGCCAGGCCTTTGGACCGCTCTTGTGCACGGAGTCGCCGCCGGCATCCACGGCGACGGTGACCGGCATATCCACCACCTCGAACTCGCGAATGGCTTCCATGCCGAGATCCTCGAACGCAATCAGGCGGGTCTTGCGGATCGCCTTGGATACCAGGTAAGCGGCGCCACCGACTGCGATGAGATATACCGCCTTGTGGCGGCGGATGGACTCGATGGTTGCGTCACCGCGTTCCGCCTTGCCGATCATGCCGATGAGCCCCGTTTTTCCCAGCATCAGATCGCTGAACTTGTCCATACGCGTAGAGGTGGTGGGGCCGGCAGGTCCCACCACTTCATCGCGCACGGGATCAACCGGGCCGACGTAGTAAATGATGCGGTTGGTGAAATTCACTCCGTCCGGCAGCGCCTCGCCGGATTCGAACATCGAGGCGATGCGCTTGTGGGCCGCATCGCGCCCGGTGAGCAGCTTGCCGCTCAGCAGAAGGCGATCGCCCGCTTTCCACGTGGCGACTTCGTCCCGGGTGAGGGTGTCCAGATTCACCCGGCGCGCCTCGTCGCTCGGCGCCCAGGTCACTTTCGGCCAATCCTCGAGCTTCGGCGGGTCGAGCGTCGCCGGACCGCTGCCGTCGAGCACGAAGTGGGCGTGCCGCGTGGCGGCACAGTTCGGGATCATCGCCACCGGCAGGGAGGCGGCGTGGGTGGGGTACTCCTTCACCTTGACGTCGAGCACGGTGGTGAGTCCTCCGAGACCCTGCGCGCCGATGCCCAGCGCGTTGACCTTTTCCACCAGCTCGAGGCGAAGCGCCTCCGCCCGGGTCTTCGCACCACGGGCGCGAAGCTCGTGAATATCGATGGGGTCCAGCAGCGACTCCTTGGCCAGCACCATGGCCTTCTCCGCGCTTCCGCCGATGCCGATGCCGAGTATTCCAGGCGGGCACCATCCTGCGCCCATTTTCGGCACCGTTTCCAGAACCCAGTCGACGATGCTGTCACTGGGATTGAGTATGGCGAACCTGGATTTGTTCTCGGAGCCGCCCCCTTTCGCCGCCAGACGAACGTCCACGGTGTCGCCGGCGACCAGCTGCGTGTGGGTGACCGCGGGCGTGTTGTCGCCGGTGTTCTTACGCGCGCCGATGGGCGGATCGACGATGGACGCTCTGAGCACGTTGTCCGGATGCGTGTACGCGCGCCGCACGCCCTCGTTGACCATGTCCTCGAGGCCCGTGTCGGTCTCCCATTGAACATTCATGCCGGCGCGAACGTAGACCACGACGATACCGGTGTCCTGACATATGGGCCGCCGCCCCTCCGCGCTCATGCGCGAGTTCATCAGGATCTGCGCCATTGCGTCTTTCGCCGCCGGCGACTCTTCGCGCTCGTAGGCCTCGCCGAGAGCGCTTATGTAATCCAGCGGATGATAATAAGAGATGTATTGCAGGGCGTCGGCGACGCTCTGAATGAAATCTTCTTTCTTGATGAGGGTCATGACGATCTACATTGCGGGTTCATTAACGAGCGCGGGTACACGTCGATCGAAGATCGAATATCGAATGTCGGGGTCCTGATCCCGAGCGCCCTCGGCATTCGATCTACGATATTCGACATTCGACATTCGATATTCGAAGCGATTCCTATCGGCGCTATTCTACCCCCTCCTCTCCCCTTCTAATCGATCTTCGACCCGATGATCAGGTCCATGACGTTGGTGCCGGTCGGTCCGGTATGCAGCAGATCGCCGCTGGCGTCGAGAAAGCTTCCCGCATCCGCACCTTCGAGGCAGCGGCGCGGATCCAGGCCCGCGAGCCGGCCACGATTGACCGTATCGCCATCAACCAAAGCGCCGGCGTCTTCCCCGGGACCGTCGGTGCCGTCGGTGCCCGCGGCCAGCAGCACGATGTCGTCTCGGCCGGCGATTTCCAGGGCCGCGGCCAGGGCGAAGCTTTGGCATCGTCCGCCGCGGCCCGGCGACTCGGGCAGCACAACGGTGGTTTCGCTGGCCCAGATTTCCGCTCCGGGCGGCCCCTGCATGAGCCGCCTCGCAATGCTTGCCCCGACCTCCCGAGCGTCTCCTTCCAGCAGTTCCCCGTGCGCTTTCACCTGACGGCTCGCAGTCGCCAGAGCTTTGCCCGCCGCGTTGCGCGCGTCCGCCGGCCGCGCAACGATTTCCAGACGCACGTTATCGAACAGGCGACTGTCGGTAAGCGGCGGCGCCTTGTCGGCTATCGCTTCGAGCCAGTCCGGGAGACGGAGATCGGAGACATCGATATCGTCGGCAACGTGAGGCACCAGCGGACCCGATCCAATCACCTTGGGATCGTCACCGGGCACGTCGGATATCATCAGGCACAAGGCGCGACGGCCTCCGAGCGCTTCCGCGAGGCGTCCGCCCTTGACGCGGGAAACACGCTTTCGCACCCGGTTCATGGCGCCGATGGCCAGACCCGAAGCGAGCAGCCAGCTGTTGATTCTGGTGAGGTTGTCCTCCGCCACGCCTTCCGGCAACACTTCCATGAGACTGGACGCGCCGCCGGAAACCAGCAGCAGCAGTCCGGCATCCGCGGGCGCAGTGCGCACGAATTTCTCCAGCGCCGCGCCCGCCTCCAGCGATCGCTGGTCGGGAACGGGATGGGAGGATTCCATGACCGTGACGGGATCGCCGGGTTTGAAAAGCGGTTCATTGTATCCGCGCTTGGTGACCACCAGCACCGACTCGACCCGATCTCCGATCACATCAAGCGCACCGGCGGCCATATGAATCGCCGCTTTGCCGACCGCGGCAACGTGGGTGACGAACTCCACGTCGTTGCTCGACAGATAGCGCGCGACGCATTCCCGACCGCCGACCACGCGGATAGCCGCCTGGTAGGCATCGAGCAGCCGCTTTCTTTCAGCCTGAAACGACAAGCGCGGACTCCGCGGCGCCCCGTCAGACAACGCGCGCGGTTCGAGATCAGCCGGGGACCGCGCGAGTGGCGCGGGGAACGGCGATGGCATCGAGCCCGCGGGCCAGATCCGCCTTGATATCGTCCACGTCCTCGAGGCCAACGGCTACGCGAATCAGTGAATCACGGATCCCGGCCGCATCACGCTGCTCCTGGGTGAGGCGCCCGTGGGTGGTGGAGGCGGGGTGGGTGATGGTGGTCTTGGCGTCCCCCAGATTCGCGGTGATGGAAAGAAACCGGGTCGAGTCGATCACCTGCCAGGCTTCCGGCCGGCCGCCGATGATTTCGAATGCGACGATTCCGCCATAGGCGGACTGCTGTTTGGAAGCCAACCCGTGATGCGGATGTGACTTGAGCCCCGGATAATAAACGCGCCCCACCGAAGGATGCGCCTCCAGCCAATGCGCGAGCTCGAGCGCCGATTCGCTGCAGGCGCGCATGCGTACCCTGAGGCTTTCCAGCCCTTTCAGGAATACCCAGGCATTGAACGGGCTCATGCTCGGACCCGCGGTTCTCAGGAATCCGAACAGCTCCTTGCGCAGCTCTTCGTCACGAACCACGACGGCACCGCCGATGCAGCGTCCGTGACCGTCGATATATTTGGTGGCAGAGTGAATCACCACATCCGCATCGAACTCGAAGGGTCGCTGAAGCACCGGCGTGCAGAGGCAGTTGTCAACCACGAACAGCGCGTTGTTTTCGTGCGCAAGTCTGGCGAGCGCTGACAGATCCGCAACCTCGCCCAGCGGATTCGTCGGGCTTTCGATGAAAAGCATTTTCGTTTTCGGCCGAATGCCGGCCTTCCATGCCTCGATGTCGGTGACCGAAACAAAAGTGAATTCGATGCCGAACTTGGAAAGAATGTTGGCGAACAGGGAAACCGTGGCGCCGAAGAGATCGTGAGCCGCAATCACATGGTCGCCCGATTTCAGCAGCGCGAGACAGGTGGCCAGGATCGCGGACATGCCTGACGCGGTTGCCACGCAGTGGGTCCCTCCTTCCAGCGAGGCAAGGCGCTCCTCGAAGGTTCTCACCGTCGGGTTGGTGAATCTCGAGTAGACGTTGCCGATCTCCTGGTCGGAGAATCGTGCCGCCGCCTGGGCGGCACTGTCGAAAACGAAGCTGGAGGTCACGAAAATGGGATCGTTGTGCTCCTGCTCGGCAGTGCGAACCTGACCCGCGCGGACCGCGCGGGTACCGAACGCGGGAGCACCTTCGCTGTCTGGAATGGGGCCTCTCGCCTTATCGCGCTTGCTCATGGCATGCCACCTCGGATCCGGGGAACGACGCCAAGCAGGCATAAAAAAACCTGCATCCAGCTTTGGCTGAAGCAGGTCTGACCTCGCTTTAGCCGTATTTATATCGCGCCCGCAAGCTGATTTATCAAATCGGCGCGTCGGGTAAATGTAGGGATCCGCCCTGGCGATGTCAACCGGCGGAGCGGTATACGGGTACGGAAATCCCCGCCGCCTCCGATGCGGCGGCCGACCCCGCGCTGCAGGACTCAGGCCGGAATGCCGTTGATCGCCGATTCACGCTCGCCCTTGGCCGCGTC
>DATIPL010000038.1:0-2137 GCA_035471965.1 Gammaproteobacteria bacterium | reverse complement strand
CGACATGCCTCAGCTCTCCTTCTTCGCGGGTGTCTGCTTCTTCTTGTACATGCCCAGCATGCGCTGGGTGACGAGGAAGCCGCCGAAAATATTCACCGAGGCCAGGGTCACGGCGAGAAAACCGAGGATCTTCGACGTGGTGGTGCCCTCAGCGCCCAGCTCCACCGCGACGGCCAGCAGCGCCCCCACCACGATCACGGACGAGATGGCGTTGGTGACCGACATCAGCGGCGTGTGCAGCGCCGGGGTCACGCTCCAGACCACGTAATAGCCGACGAATATCGCCAGCACGAATATGGAGACGCGAAAGACAAAGGGATCGATTTGCGCGACTTCGCCCATCAGTTTTTCTCCCCCGTTAGAGAAGCATGCACCACCTCGCCGTTTCGGGTCAGCGCCGTGCCTTCGACGACGGCGTCTTCCCAATCGAGCTCGAGATTGCCCGATTCCTTGTTGACGAAGGGCGAGAGGAAATTGAAAAGGTTTCTGGCGTAAAGCGCGGAGGCGTCCACCGGCAGGTGACCGGCCAGATTCAGGTGGCCCATGATGGAGACGCCGTTGTGATCGACGACCTCGTCGGGCCTGGAAAGCGGGCAGTTGCCCCCCTGCTCCACCGCCAGGTCAACGATGATGGCGCCGGGCTTCATCCGCTCCACCATTTCTTCGCTCACCAGCACCGGCGCCGGCTTTCCCGGAATGAGCGCGGTGGTCACGACGATGTCCTGCTTGGCCACGGTATCGGCGATGAGCTCGGCCTGCTTGCGCTTGAACTCCTCGCTCATCTCTCTGGCATAGCCGGCCTCGGTCTCGGCCTGCTTGGTCTCCTCGCTCTCCACCATGACGAACTTGGCGCCGAGGCTTTCCACCTGCTCTTTGACCGCCGGGCGGACGTCGGTGGCGCTGACTACGGCCCCCATTCTGCGGGCTGTGGCAATGGCCTGGAGTCCGGCCACGCCGGCGCCGAGCACGAACACGCGCGCCGGCGGAATGGTGCCGGCGGCGGTCATCATCATGGGCATGGCGCGGTTGAGCGCCGCCGCCGCGTCCACCACCGCCTTGTAGCCGGCCAGATTCGACTGAGACGACAGTACGTCCATGGACTGCGCCCGGCTGATGCGCGGCATGAATTCCATGGCGAACGCGTCGATGCCGCGCCCGGCGTAGTCTTTTGCGTTGTCCTTATCCCCGTGGGGCGCGAGCATGCCGACGAGCACCGCACCTTTCTTGAAGTGCTCGAGCTCTTCTTTCTCCGGCCGACCCACCTTGAGCACCACGTCCGCGCCTTCGATGACTTTCGCCAGGTCGCCTTCCACGGTCGCGCCGGCTTCCTTGAACGCTTCGTCGGTGAAACGCGAGTGAAGACCGGCGCCCTGCTCCACCACCACCTCGGCGCCCAGGCCGACGAATTTCTTCACCGTCTCGGGCGATGCCGCCACGCGGGTCTCGCCCTCGTGGCGCTCTTTGGGGATGGCAAGCTTCATGGATTGGCGTCGTTGTTCTTTTGGAGTCGCGTCCTGCGGGGGCCCCGGAAGTCGTTATTGGTTGCTTGTGCGAAGCAGCATCATTGTACAGGTGCGTCCGGCGCTGACAACCTGAGCCTCGAGCCACTCATCCCTTAAACAGCGCCAGCGGTACGCGCATTTCCGCGCTGCTGGTGCCGCCGTGCACGCCGATCATGTCCTTGCCGGGCTTCTCCGTCGCCAGGCGCTCCCGGATGGCGTAATTATCCTTCATTATCAAGCAGTAATGACCGATTCGCTCGCGCAGGCGAGGGTGCGGATCGCCCAGTCCGAAGAATCCCCGGGCGAGAAGGTCTTCGCTGGCGTGAATCTCGCACTGGTCGCTCAGGCGCTCGCGGACGTAGTCCTCGAAGTCCTGGTGACGGCGGCTGTCGACGTAGCAGTACGCCGCCCGCGGCTCGCCGCAAAGCGGCGTCACCAGCGTCTCAGCGAGCTCGGGATGATCGCTCAAGTCGACCCAGCTCTCATCGCAGGTGTCCACGAAGCCATGATCGGCGGTGATGATGAGACAAACGTCCCGGCGCTGCATGTCGTTGAGCAGCTCGGCCACGCCCTGATCGATTTCGTTCAAATGGGCGACCGCCGCCTCGCTTTCCATGCCGTGGCGGTGTCCCAGG
>DATIPL010000037.1:0-1505 GCA_035471965.1 Gammaproteobacteria bacterium | reverse complement strand
GAAAGGAAGAAGCCCAGAAGGAACAGGTCCTTGAATCCGAGCATGGTCTTGGCCATTTCGTCGGCCTTGGGGTGAGTGGAAATCAGCAGGCCGAGCACCAGCGCGCCCAGGCCGCCTTTCAACTCGACGAGTTCGAAGAGTTCCGCACCGCCCATGGCAAGCAGGAAGCCGTAGAGGACCAGCAATTCGCCGTGTCCGACGCGCTGCAGCAGTTCGTGCAAAACCGGCCGCAACGGAAAGAGCAGCACGACCAGGAATGCCCAAACCGACGGCCGGCTTCCGGTGGAGACGGCCAGAAAAGCGACGGCCGCGATGTCCTGCATGATCAGGATGCCGACCGAAATTCGGCCGTGCAGCGATGCCATCTCCCCGCGTTCTTCGAGCACCTTCACGACAAAAACGGTGCTCGAGAAACTCAAGGCGAATGCGATCAGCATTGCGCCCGGCAAATCCAGGTCTGAAAAAAGCGACACACCCAGCAGGGCCAGCGCATGGATGATCACCCCGAAGACGATAATGACGATCGAAGCATGGAGCCCCGTGACGGCCCAAACGTGGGGTTTCGCGAGGGTCCGCAAATCGAGCTTGAGGCCGACGGTGAAAAGCAACAGGGTGATTCCCAGGTCGGAGAGCCTCTCCAGCGTTGCTCCGCTGGTGATTCCGAAGGCATTGAGGAGAAAACCGGCCGCCAGGAATCCGACCAGGGGCGGAAGGCCGGCCGCCCTCGACAGGAGGCCGAGGGCGAAGGCGATGGCAATCCAAACGACGTCCCCGAGGGCGATGGCGATCCATTGGAAATCCACAGCGGCTATTCGACAAGCACGCCGATGCGATAGCGCTCCAGCTCGGCCCAGGCCGCGGGGCTGTGTTCACGGCCGTAGCCCTTGGTGTGCATGCCCTCGCTGGCGTCCTTGCCGCACCATGGCAGCATGACCGCCGGCGGCGCAGGGTGATCCGGCAGGTAGGATGTCACGTCGTAGACCTTGCCATCGATCGCCATCCAGCAGTCCACTTCGCTGCCGTGGCGGGCGACTTCGGCCGACGTATATTCCTTCGTTTCCGGAGACGCTTCGGAAGATGCCGGTACCAGTCTGTCGACGAACAACAAGGTCAATACGCTCGCCCAGAAAGCGACGAATGCCGTGTAAGCCAGTTTTCTCATAACAGCACGAACTCCTCGATATGAATATGCTCGCGCCTGCACCCAGCCGCGTGCAGCAGGTGCTGAGCCAGCGTGTTGAGCGGTGTTGGTCCGCAGACATACGCGTGGCGGTTCACCAAGTCCGGGCAATGTTGTCTCAGAAATTCAAGGCTCAGCGGTCCTTCGAGATAGAAGTAATGCATTTTCAATGTGAAGCCGTCAATGGACTCCGCCAGTGCTTCGAGTTCCTCCCGGAACAACGCCCTGGCCTCATCCTGCACACAGAAAATCAGCGTCACATCCGCAGGTGACTCGATCGCCGCAAAGTGCCGGGCGCGACCGAGGAATGGCGTGATGCCGATGC
>DATIPL010000036.1:0-3073 GCA_035471965.1 Gammaproteobacteria bacterium | reverse complement strand
CCCGCCTCCGATGAGACCGCGCCGAGGCAGCTGGCCGCTGCGCCCGGCGGGACGGCCCCGCCGGCAAGCGACCCCGTCCAGCTTTCGCGCAATTCCGCAGCAGAACCTCCCGCGGTTTCGCCAACCGCGACGCGCACCGTGACCGTGCGGGAAGCGCTCATTACCAACAGGGAAACGGCGCCGGCGTCAGCGGGCCGACTGGTGATCCGTTTCAGCGATGAGTCCTGGGTCGAGATTTTCGACGCCGACGGCGTTCGGCGCGAGTTCCGGCTCGCCTCGGCGGGCAGCCGCACCAGCGTCAGAGGCACGCCGCCATTCAACGTGCTGCTGGGCTACGCCGAAGGCGCGTCGGTGACCTTCGACGGCCAAGACTATGACATCTCCCGCTATATCCGCGGGGATACCGCGCGCTTTCTCATCGGTCCCGACGGCCTGGCGAAAGCACGTCCGCCCGAGAGGCCATCCGAAGCTGCCGAAAGCTCGGCGGAAACGGAGTCCGAGGCGACTCCGATTCCGTCGGAAGCGGCCGCATCGCCGCCTTCCGGCGGGGCCGGCAATCCGGGCGCGAACTGACCCGCCGCCGACCACTGGGATCACCTGCTTGACCCTCGAGGCGCCCGCCGGCGCCGGGGAATTCTGCTAGAATCCGCGCCGCAACAAGCTTCGATTCAAGGCGCCGCCCATTTTCCTGAACGGCGTCCGTGCGCCGCTCGCCTCATCCTTATATGAAAACGATCAAGGCGATTCGCGGGATGAACGATATCTCTCCCGCGGAAGTCTCCTATTGGCAACTGTTCGAGGACACCGCACGCTCGGTGCTGGCCGGCTATGGATATCAGGAGATGCGCCCGCCGGTAGTGGAGCGTACCGAGCTGTTCAAGCGCTCCGTTGGTGAAAGTACGGACATCGTCGAGAAGGAGATGTACACCTTCGAAGACCGCAGCGGCGACAGCCTGACGCTTCGACCCGAGTGCACGGCGAGCTGCGTGCGGGCCGCAGTGGAGCACGGCTGGCTGCGCGGCGGCGGCGTGCGCATCTGGCACATCGGTCCCATGTTCCGCTACGAGCGGCCGCAGAAGGGCCGCTACCGGCAGTTTCACCAGCTCGATGTCGAGGCCCTGGGCTTTCCCGGTCCCGAAGCGGACGCCGAAATCATCCTGATCTCGGCACGGCTGTGGAAACGCCTGAAGCTGAAGAACCTCCGACTCGAGATCAACTCACTCGGGGCGCGCGAGGCCCAGGCGGCCTACCGGCAAACCCTGGTGGATTATTTCGGCGCCCACCGGGATGCCCTGGACGAGGACTGCTTGAGGCGTCTCGGCAGCAATCCGCTCAGGATCCTCGACAGCAAGAGCCCGGCGATGCAGGCGCTGATAGCCGATGCGCCGGCACCCGTGGATCACCTGGATATGCGGTCGGCAGAACATTTCGATGCTCTGAAGCGGGCGCTGGACGCGTCCGGAATCGCCTTCGACATCAACAAGCGCCTGGTTCGGGGCCTCGACTACTACACCGGAACGGTTTTCGAGTGGGTCACCGACGAGCTCGGGGCGCAGAATGCCGTCTGCGGCGGTGGCCGCTACGATGGCCTGATCGAGGAGATCGGGGGGCCGTCGACCCCGGCCACCGGCTTCGCCCTGGGCATCGAGCGCCTGGTGGAGCTGCTCAAAGTACAGCGGATCGATCCCGGAGAGACGTCCCCCCATGCGTATCTGGTTGCGGTGGGCGATCGCGCCGGGCACCTGGCCCTGCCGCTGGCGGAGCGGCTCCGGGACGAATCTCCCGGACTGCGTCTGATCGTCGACGCCGGCGCAGGCGGCTTCAAAGCGAAGCTCAAGCGCGCCGACCGGAGCAATGCGCGTTTCGCGCTTATCGTCGGTGAGACCGAGGCCGAGGCCGGAACCGTGGGGATCAAGGATCTGCGCTCGAACGAAGCTCAGACGACGGTTACTCAAGCGGAGATCGGCGGCTTTTTTCAAAAGCATGTTTTGAATTGATGGCATTATCCAGGGTATTTTGCGACCCGGCGGGAATTACCGATTGGATCACGGCAGGGCCCAGCAGTTGGAAACTCCAGAACAGGAACTCGAAGCGCTCAAGAACTGGTGGAAGGAGAACGGGCGTACGCTGGTGGTCGGCGTGGCCATCGGTCTGGGAGGCGTTTTTGGCTGGACATGGTGGCAGGACCATCTGCGCGGCCAGGCGGAAGAGGCGTCGCAGATCTATCAACGAGTGGTTGAGGATGCCGGCGCCAATAGGCATGACGCCGTTCGCGTACAGGCTGCGGCGATCGTCCGGAGCTACCCGAAAACCGGCTACGCTGCGCTTGCCTCGCTGCTCGCCGCCAAGAGCGCGTTCGCAGAAAATGACTTTGAGGATGCCAAGCGGCAGCTCGAATGGGTCATCGACAACGCGGACAGCGCGAGCTTCAGGGACCTGGCGCGACTGCGTCTTGCGCGCATTCTCATCGACGAGGACAAGCTCGACCAGGCGACGAGCGTCGTCGAGTCCGTCGAGCAAGAGGCATTTCGCGCCAGCGCAAGCGAAATTCGCGGCGATATCCAGATTACCCGGGGGGATGCACAGGGCGCGCGTGACGCCTATCTGCAGGCGCTGGCGAGCGGCGCCATCAGCGGCCCGGCGCGCTCCCGCGTGCAAATGAAGCTCGACGACCTGGGAGGCGGTCATGCCGACAACGTGCCGGGTTAGGCAATCGCCGACCCATTCCGAGCTTCCGCGGCACGATACCGTGTCGGCCGCGAATCGAGCAGGCGCGGGCTTGATTGGGCGAACGGGATCTCGATCCAACGATGACCTCGTCGCGCCTGAAAAGTTCGTGCACGGTCTGTTTCCGGGGACGCGGGAAATCTCGCTTGCCGTGATGCTCGTCGCCATGCTCGGGCTCGGCGGCTGCGCCACCGTGGGGTCATGGTTCTCGAAAAGCGAGGTCGTCGACCCGCCGGCGGAGCTGGTGGATTTTGAAGAGGCCATCGAGGTTGAAGAGATATGGAGCCGGAACGTCGGCGCCGGCGTATCGGAGGACTACCTGAAGCTGCGCCCGTTCGTAGACGAA
>DATIPL010000035.1:0-3397 GCA_035471965.1 Gammaproteobacteria bacterium | reverse complement strand
GGGAACGGCGCGAGCCGAGGTGGCCCTGGCGCGCGCGGCACGGCGCGCATCACGGGCGCTTTCGCGGCCTCGTCCGCGTGCTCTTCGCTCAGACATACAGGTTTGTCAATCGGGTTCGGATTGAGACATCGCAAGACGCTCCTTGTCCACACCCCCTCCCTGTTCCACCCCCTCGTAGCGAGGGGAAGGGAACCAGTCGGAATTGCAGTCGCATCAAATTTGCGCCCGCGGGAACCGTAGGGTGCTTAAAATAACCATCATACGGCATTCCGGCAGTATTCCCGGAGGCCGTTTCGGGGTCTGCTCAGGCAGCGACTTCCGCGTATGCGCAGGCGTCATCGTCCATGACGCGTTACGCGAGGAGCGGCCCGAAAAAAGAGAGGATGGCCCTTCGGGCCCGGGGTTAAACTCTGCCACTTTGGATTCGACATCTTTCATGCCGGGAATCGATACTCTGCTGATCCTGATGCGTCACTGGCACATCGTCACCGGGCCCCGCACGGGGATCCAGAAAGGTCATGCCGAGGGGGTGCAGGTAACGGGATGTCGCGCGAATCCGACGGCTCCGGGTACATGCGCGAAGAGCGCGGCGCGTGATTTCATGGTCGGTCGAGTCATGCTTCCGGTGCCGCCTGTTTCGACGCGGTACAAGAAGTGGAGTCCATTTCATCTCCCGCATTGTTTCGTCGGCGAGTACATTCATGAACACAAGGTCGAAGACGAGACAGGTGATATACAGGCATTGCTACAGATTACAGACTTCAATGCGCATATTTGTCCCATCCTGAGCGTTCCATGTCCAACCTGTTAGCTCAGCTTTTGCAGCAGAGGCCTTTCGTTCTCGCCGACGGTGCCACGGGGACCAATCTATTTGCCATGGGACTGCCCACCGGAGGCGCGCCGGAGCTTTGGAATGTGGAAGCCCCCCACAAGGTAGCCGAGCTGCACCGAAGCTTCATCGACGCCGGATCGGACCTGGTGCTCACCAACAGCTTCGGCGGCAATCGTTGCCGCTTGAAGCTGCATGACGCTGAAAATCGGGTGGGGGAGCTCAACCGGGCCGCCGGGGAGATCGCGCGGAGAAGCGTAGACTCCTGCGGGCATCCCGTCGTCGTGGCCGGCTCCATGGGACCAACGGGAGAACTGTTCTCACCGCTCGGCCCCTTGAGTCACGACGAAGGCGCCGAGATTTTCGCCGGGCAGGCGAGGGCGCTTGCTGCGGGAGGCGTGGATCTCCTGTGGATTGAAACCATGTCCTCGAAGGAGGAGCTGGAAGCCGCGCTGACGGGCGGCCGCAGCACCGGGTTGCCTCTGGTTTGCACCTTGAGCTTCGACACCAACGGCAGAACCATGATGGGGCTTTCTCCGGCCGAGCTGGCGAAAATGTGTCGGGAGGCCACCGAGCCGCCGTTGGCTTTCGGCGCCAATTGCGGCGTCGGCGCGCCCGATCTTCTCGCGGGGCTGCTCAGCATCGATGAAGACGCCCTGTCCGACGCGGTCGTGGTGGCCAAAGCCAACTGCGGCATCCCGGTGTTCGAAGACGGTGAGATCTGTTACACGGGCACGCCGGGGCTGATGGCGGATTACGCCAGGCTCGCCTTCGATGCCGGAGCGCGCATCATCGGCGGATGCTGTGGCACCACGCCGGCCCATGTCGCCGCCATGCGCGCAGCGCTGGACACCCACACCAGAGGCGGCCGCCCGACGCTGGAGCAGGTGGAATCGCGGCTTGGGGAGATCTCGGACGGCGCCAAGGCGCTCAAGGTGCTGGATGCGCTCGCCTACGAGAAGCCGACGCGACGCCGCGGAAGGCGGAAACGGCGAGGCTGAGACTGGATGAGGCGCAATGCGTGACGCGGAAACAACTCGAAGCGCCTTTGAGCGCGAAGGCTCGTCGTAACGGTGGCATGTTCTGAAGTAGTCCGGTAACAGCCGTCGCCGGGTCGATCCGCGTGGTCGCGGGATGTGCGCGCGTCACGACGCGGCGGGCATGCCCGATGCTTCGCTGATTCACTCTCGCGCCGTTCGGCGCGCTCATGCCCCCATCATGAACCCTATATAAAACATGAAGTTAGGGCGTTTATCTCAGGTTACGCGTACGCACAGCCGCGCGCGCATAATCCTCTATTCTGCGGCTTCGGCGTCTCAGGTCCCCGATCCGACCCCATGTTAGACTCGCGCCCAGTGTTTGATCCCGCAGGCACGACCTTCCCATGAACGAGTCTTCTATCGCCGTCGAGGCGCGCGCGGCCACCAAAGTATTTCCTGGCAAGCCTCCGGTGCGCGCGCTGGACGATGCAACCATCGCGATTAGATCGGGAGAGTTTTTCACCCTTCTGGGGCCCTCGGGTTGCGGCAAGACCACTCTGCTCAGACTGATTGCCGGTTTCGAGCAGCCCACCCGCGGCGAGCTGTTTCTCTACGGCGATCCGCTCGCCCACCTTCCGCCGTTCCGGCGCCCCGTCAACACGGTGTTTCAAAGCTATGCATTGTTTCCCCACCTTACGGTGGCACGAAACATCGCCTTCGGTCTCGAAATGCTGAAGTTGGAGCGGGCGAAGATCAGCGCCCGTGTGGAAGAGATGCTGGCGCTGGTCAAGCTGGAGAAATTCGGCGACCGGCGTCCAGCGCAGCTTTCCGGCGGTCAGCAGCAGCGGGTTGCGCTGGCGCGTGCCCTGGCCAATCACCCCAAGGTATTGCTTCTGGACGAGCCGCTTTCGGCGTTGGACTTGAAGCTCAGAAAAGAGATGCAGCTCGAGCTGAAGCGCCTGCAGCTCGAGACCGGGATCACCTTCATTTTCGTTACCCACGATCAGGAAGAGGCGCTCACCATGTCGGATCGCATCGCGGTGATGCGTGACGGACACATCCTTCAGATCGGAACGCCCACCCAGATTTACGAGCATCCGGAGGACCGCTTCGTTGCCGATTTCATCGGTGACTCCAATTTCCTCGAGGCCGAGTGCCTTGAGGCCAACGGCGACAAGGTGAGCTTCACGCTTGCGGGCGGCGGTGAGCTGCGGGCCGCGGACGGTCAGGGGTGCGCTCCAGGCGATCGCGTGACCCTGGCGGTTCGACCTGAGCGCATCGAGCTGGATATTCCCGATGCGGCCCGCGTCGCCGGCAGAGTGGAGAACGTGGTCTACTTTGGCACCGACACCACCTATTACGTGACGCTTCCCGGCGGTTCACGGGTGCAGATCCGGGTACAGAACCGCACCGGCTCCGGGCGCAAGGTCAATCCCGGCGACGCGGTGGGACTCGCGTTTCCGTCAGATGCCGTTCAAGTCTTGAGGCACTGAAATGATCCAGGCGCTGAGGGAAGACCCACGGCTCAGACGCTGGACCCTGCTGGCGCCGGCGATGCTGTTCATTGCCTTCTTCATGCTCGCGCCCA